>JANQMQ010000328.1 GCA_028279995.1 Candidatus Phaeomarinibacter sp.
AGCCCGGCACGCAGAATATCAGCCAGTTGATCCGCATCCGGACCATCCTGCCCCATATCCCGGGCCACAATGGAACGACGGGTTTTCAGCAGATGAAGAGCATCATTTGTAGTTGCAGTCATGCAATCAGACCTAAGAGCTATCGGATCCTCACCGACAACCTAGTGCCTTTGCAGCCATTCGCAAGAAGGAGAAGCACCTGTTATTGCTGAACCGTTCCCCTAATTTCCGCGCGGATTTGTGGGGCCGGAGAAACCAGAAGGGACTCGACATCTATGTCCGGCGGATTTGCCGCCCCGGATCCGGCGACACCAGAGCGCAACTGGGACAAGGAGAAGTCCATGCGCACATCATATGTCCGCTCGGTCTGATTGCGCAGACGCTGCTCTGCTTCATACCAGGCCCGCTTGCCGCTCCCGTCCCTGCAGGACGCAAGCTCGCCTGGGTCAGTCGCCCCCCACCGTCGCTCGACGCAGTGATACGGGTCGAATGACAGATCGAAAAGCCTGTCATGCACATCGGCAAAGCCGAGGGAAACAGCATTGCCTGCTGAATTCGTGTAGGTGATGGAGCACGCCGCCGCCTCTTGCCGATACACATCAAGCAGATCCGCACGAATGTCGGTCCCAGTGTATTTGACACGCTCGCTTCCGTTCTCCACCAACTCCAGGAACCGGGCCACCTCATCGCGCAGTTCGACGAACGACGTCTTGAGACGCGCATCACGGGATGGCGTGGAATAGGTCTCCCATTCGCCGCTGGTGCCGTAGATGTTCTGCGGCAGCCGGGACGGTTGCGGTTTGCGGTTGATGCCGGCGGAGATGGCTTCTTCCACCGCATAAACCCTATACGTCAGATCATCACACAGGCCACGCATCATGTTGCGGGTCTCTGTGAGCGGGTCATAGACCAGATTGCGTCCCGCAACAGCGGTGCGGACCCAGTCGTGGTAATCAAGGCGTTGACCATTGAAGGCGAAACCTCCCCCACGCCACTGCCGCTTGTTGGGTGTCTCATTGCCGAAATACTGATCGACCGAGAAATCCTCCAGTTCGCTGTTTGCCGTATAGGTATAGTGCCCTCCCACAAGGCTGCCGTCCGAGGCTCGTGTTGCCCCGACAAGTTGCACCGGCCGCCAGTTCTTGAAGCCTGCACCCATGGTTGGACGCGCCCGCACGAATTTGCGGCCATAGACACCGCGGGTGATTGAGTTGTCCGGATGAGCGTCGATGTAGTGGATCCGACCGTCAGCATCCACGCGATACACCACTGCCACATGGCCGTTGGGATCATAGATGTTGGTGCCGGGGCGAATTGAACGCGGGTCGACGCTGCTCGAGTAGTGGTCCGCTGGGAGTCCACGCTTCTCTTCAGGGTGATAGCGGTACATGGCGGTCGAGACATAGTTCGACACACGCCTCAACACGTCCGGCCCATCCATCGGCGCCTGGCCCGGCCAGTTGACGACCACCGACTTCTCGATGACGCGATTGCCGGCAGCTACATACCGTACATCGCGGGTATAGCCATTGGGAGCAACGGCTGAGGCAAAGGCAAACGGCAACCCGTTCATCCAGGCGAAATAGCCACGCAGCGTGTAGGGCAGGTCAGCACAGTCTGCGAAGTAGCGCACGCCCTTCGGGTTACGACCGCGATATACATTGACCGCGTGTTTGAGGCACTGGTCTGTCGTCCGGCAATTGCTCTCCCCAATTGCCGTGATGAAGTCCTCATAGGCTTTTTCATCCGACGCCGTCCAACGGTCACGCAGGATACGCCAATGGCGCGCGGACCGCGCCGGCTGGATATCAACAGGCGACGTTTCTGCAGATGACATGGATGAATCTGACTGAGTTGTATCGTCAGCCTGCGCCGGTACAAATGATGCACCCGCCATCATCAAACCAAATGCCAGCGAGCCCGCGCAACGCGCAAGCGTGTTCAATGGAGATTGCATGCCCACCCCTTAGATCGTCCCTCAAGGCACCCGGACAAAAAGTTAACAGTTTCTACCAGCCATGTCGCTTACAACCTATGCGCACCAAGCGGGTGTTTACTCAACCTTAAAGTACGACATTTAGCTTTCCACCCGGGGACGACCCCGGCACACGTTTCTCGTGGCCGGGCATATAGGGGTTGAAACGGGATGCGATCCATATCGTTCTCGTCGGCGAAGCTTGCATTCAAGCTGCCGGCAGTCATCGTCGGCCTTTCGGCAACAGCTGTTCTGGTCACCAGTGTTCTAGGTTTCTTCGGCGCAAGGTCAGCACTCGACCATGCGATCGAGAAAGAGCTGATGGTCATCACGTCCGACCGCGCGCACGCTGTCGAAACGTACCTCCACAGCATTGATGAGGAACTCAAGTTCCTCTCCCACAACGACATGATCGCTGATGCTGTCATTGCGTTTACAGAAGGCTGGGACGCGCTTGCGGGTGGGCAGAAATCGACACTTCAGCGCCTCTACATCACCGACAATCCCAACCCGACCGGCTCAAAGGAAGTTCTGGATGATGCCGGTGACGGATCGCTGTACTCGGACTATCACAACTACTATCACCCGTGGTTCCGGGAACTGCAGCAGCGGCGGGAATATTACGACGTCTTCCTCTTTGATACCCGGGGTAACCTGATTTACTCGGTCTTCAAGGAGTTGGACTTCGCGACGGATCTCAAGGCCGGCGAATGGTCTGACAGTGGCCTGGGCCGTGTCTACAGAGGAGCGGCAAAGGCTCAGAACGGGTCTACCGTCTTTGACGACTTTGCGCCCTACGGCCCCTCTTCCGATGCGCCTGCCAGTTTTCTGGCAACTCCCGTCTTTGATCGCAGCGGCACCCGGATTGGCGTTCTCGCCTACCAGATGCCTTCAGGTGTCATCAACCGCATCATGTCCGAAGTGGAAGGGCTCGGCGAAACCGGCCAGAGCTACATTGTGGGTTCTGACCTGCTGATGCGCTCAGACTCGCGGTTTGACAAGGAAAGCACGGTCCTGGCCCGCACCGTGGACATGCCTGCGGTTCATCATGCGCTGGAGGGTGGCCATGGCGTTGACTACGAACCCAGCCTCAATGGTCAGGACGCATTCGCGGCCTATTCGCAGATCAGCATCTTCGGCACAAAATGGGCCGTCATTGCGGAAATCGAAATCGCGGAAGCAGAGCAGGAAATCACGGTTCTGCTGTACGAGTTCATCATCGTCGGACTTCTTGTCGTGGCTGTGTCCACAATCGTCGGCGTGTTGATCTCCCGATCTGTTTCAACGCCACTTACATCCATGACGAGCGTCATGCGCCGCCTTGCCGACCGTGACTGGGACGCGACAATTCCCAGCTTGGACCGCAAGGACGAGATCGGGGAGATGGCCGCCACGGTCAGCATCTTCAAGGAAAGCGGCATGGAAGCCGACCGCCTCAAGGCGGAAGAGGCAACCCGCGAGGAGCGGGCCGCGGAAGAAAAACGAGAGGCCATGAACCAGCTCGCCGACTCCTTCCAGACATCCGTTGGTGAAATCGTTGAGTCCGTTACCTCAACAGCGCAGGACCTCAAGGACACGGCACAAGGTGTCTCGGCCATTGCTGAAGAGACAACCGCACAGTCGTCAACTGTGGCGTCTGCGGCGGAGGAATCATCAGTCAATGTACAGACAGTCTCTTCTGCAACCGAAGAAATGTCGGCGTCGATCTCTGAAATGCAACAGCAGGTCATGAGATCACGGGATGTCTCGGAACGCGCGGCCGAAAGCGTGGAGAATGCTGCGCAGCAGGTGACGGGGCTATCCGATGCCGCCAACCAGATCGGTGAAGTCCTGGGTCTCATTCAGGATATCGCTGAGCAGACAAACCTTCTCGCACTGAACGCGACGATTGAAGCTGCCCGTGCCGGCGATGCAGGCAAAGGCTTTGCCGTGGTTGCCAGCGAGGTAAAGGCGCTTGCAACACAGACCCAGAAGGCGACGGAGCAGATACGCCAGCAGATCGAAGGGGTACAGACGGAAAGCCAGACTGCCGTCAGTGCCATCGGCGGCATCCGGGACGTCATCACTCAGGTCAGCGAGATCAGCCATTCAATTGCCGCGACCATCGAAGAGCAGGCATCAGCAACAGCTGAGATCGCCAAGAACGCGCAACAGGCCGCATCTGGAACCCATGAGGTTTCATCCAGTGTCCAAGGCGTCAGCGAGGCATCGCAACAAGCGTCCGCTGCATCGACTGAACTCCTGGCATCTTCAGGGGCATTGACGCAGCAGAGCGACGCTATGCGGCAGCAAGTGGAGGAATTCATCACCAGAATTCGGGCCGCGTAGCACAGACGGCTACAGTTCACTGACGATGCAGATCGTGTGGTGCCGGGTCGAACTCCGGCACCACACAATCCCATGCCCGCAAAACGGGTTTACCTCAAATTATCCGGCCTTCGCTCATGGTTTGACACATGACCACCAGAGCTGGGCACTCACATTAGCAGACACTCATATTCGGGGGACGAGGCATATGAAGATAGCCAAATTCAAACAGTTGAAGCTATCTCAGAAACTACCTGCAATCATTGTCGGACTTTCGGTAACGGTCGCTGTTGTGACCACCAGCCTGGCATTCTTTGGAGCCAGTTCGGCATTACAAGACCAGATCAGAAACAAGCTCGAGACAGTGGCTGCAGATCGGGCACTTGAGGTCGAAGAATACCTCGCCGCCCTTGGCGAAGAACTCGCCATTCTCTCAAACAGCACGTCGGTGATTGAAGCGATCGGTGCATTTGACGATGCCTGGCTGTCCCTCGGGTCGGACGCCCAGAACCGTCTCCAGCGAGAATACATTCATGACAACCCCCACCCTCTTGGCCAGAAGGACGCGCTGGTATCTCGCGATGACGGATCGCTCTACTCCCACACACATGGCTACTACCATCCATGGTTTCGCGATCTGCAGCAGCGCCGGTCGTACTACGATGTCTTCCTGTTCAACACGAAGGGTGACCTCGTCTACTCGGTTTTCAAGGAAACCGACTTCGCCACTAACTTCGTAAACGGAGAATGGGCCGAGTCCGGCCTTGGCCGTCTCTACAGAGCAGCACTTGAAGCAGAGACGGGCACCATCGTCTTTGACGACTTTTCACCCTACGGACCGTCAGGTGGCGCAGCTGCAAGCTTCATCGGAGCACCGGTATTTGATCGCATCGGCCGCCGCGCCGGTGTTATCGCTTACCAGATCCCTGCGCCTGTGCTGAACGCACTGATGGCAAAGTCCAATGGGCTTGGTGAGACGGCGGAAAGCTATCTCGTCGGCCCGGACAACATGATGCGTTCGGACAGCCGGTTTGTGGATGAGCCCACGACAATGGCGCTTGAGGTTCGCAATGATGCGGTTGCACAGGCACTCGCCGGCAACACCGGCTTTACCGAAAAAACCAACTTCAAGGGAGAACCGGCATATGCCGCGTTCAACGGTGCGGACATCTACAATACCCGCTGGGCTGTGGTCGCCAAGATCGACAGTGTTGAGGCAAATGGTCCGATCACGTCGCTCATGCTGCAGTTTCTGATTGTCGGGGCTCTCGTTGTTGCAGGGGCAGCCTTCATTGGTTTGGTCGTCGCCAGAAGCATCACAAAACCGCTGACATCGATGACATCAGCGATGGATGGACACGCCAGGAAAGTATGGTCCACGGAAATACCCGGGCTGAACCGCGAGGATGAAATCGGCGCGATGGCAGGCGCAGTGAAGATCTTCAAGGAAGCCGGTCAGGAGTCCGAACGCCTTCAGGCAGAAGAAGCCGAGCGTGAAGCCCGGGCCGCAGAAGACAAGCGACAGGCCATGCATCAGATGGCCGACGACTTCGAGACGTCTGTTGGTGAGGTCGTGGAAGCGGTTGCTGCAACTGCCCAGGACCTCAAGACGACGGCTGAGGGTGTGTCGACAATCGCTGAGAAGACAACCTCTCAGGCGGCCAACGTGGCATCCGCAGCAGAAGAGTCTTCCGTAAATGTGCAGACTGTGTCTTCCGCAACAGAAGAGATGTCGGCCTCGATCTCTGAGATGCAGCAGCAGGTTATGCGGTCCCGCGACGTATCGGAACAGGCCGCAAGGAGCGTTGCTGATGCTTCGACCCAGGTGACAGGACTGTCTGACGCTGCCAATCAGATCGGCGACGTACTGGCGCTTATCCAGGACATCGCGGAACAGACAAATCTGCTGGCCCTTAACGCAACGATTGAAGCCGCACGGGCCGGAGATGCCGGCAAGGGATTTGCCGTTGTAGCAAGCGAGGTCAAAACCCTGGCCACGCAGACGCAGAAAGCCACGGAACAGATCCGCCAGCAGATCGAAGGCGTTCAGTCTGAAAGCCAGACCGCTGTGTCAGCCATTGGCGGCATTCAGGATGTGATCGCCCAGGTGAGCGAGATCAGTCAGTCGATTGCGGCAACCATTGAGGAGCAGACTGCAGCAACGACAGAAATCGCACGCAATGCACAGCAGGCTGCGAGCGGAACGCAGGAGGTATCTTCTAGTGTTCTTGGCGTAAGCGAAGCATCGCAAGAAGCATCTGCCGCTTCCTCGGAGCTTCTATCCTCTTCCAACAGTCTTGCCGAACAGGGCGATGCTTCATGCGTTCGCGCAAAGCATCGCCCTGTTCGGCAAGACTGTTGGAAG
>JANQMQ010000410.1 GCA_028279995.1 Candidatus Phaeomarinibacter sp.
ACCTGGCGCTGGAAGAAGACCTTTTGGCCGACCCCAAGGAGCGGGCTGAGCATCTGATGCTGCTGGACTTCGGCCGCAACGATGTGGGCCGCGTGGCACAGATCGGCACCGTGGAAGTGACCGCCAGCTACACCATCGAGCGCTACAGCCAGGTGATGCATATCGTCTCCAACGTCATCGGCAAGCTGGACCCGAGCTATGACGCGATCTCGGCGCTTGTTGCCGGTTTCCCGGCAGGGACGGTTTCCGGTGCGCCGAAAGTGCGGGCGATGGAAATCATCGACGAACTGGAAAAGGAAAAGCGCGGCCTCTACGCGGGCTGCGTCGGCTATTTCTCGGCTGGCGGCGACATGGACACCTGCATCGTCCTGCGTACCGGCGTGGTCAAGGACAACACGCTCTATGTGCAGGCCGGCGGCGGCGTCGTCGCCGACAGCGACCCGGAAGCCGAGCGCATGGAGAGCGTGAACAAGGCCAAGGCCTTGTTCAAGGCCGCCGAAGAAGCCATCCGCTATGCGAGTTCAGTGGGGCGCGGGCAGTAAGCTTCTACTGCACCATCGCCAGTTGTGAGCGGCGGTTTTCCATTTCGATGGCCTCGCGAATGGTCACAAGCCGCAGGCCCTTCGTCTCAAGCCCCTTCACCCACACATCGAGAATTTCCAGTGATGTCGCGTGCGGGTGCGCGATGGCGACAGCAATGCCGCGTGTACGGGCCTGGCGTTCAAGTTCGTCCAGCTGCGCCAGCAGGAAGTCTTCGCCCTCGCCGTGATCCAGAAATACGTCACGGGCGATGAACGGCACGTCGTAGGTCGCAGCTGCTGCCCGTGCCTTGCTGTTCTGCGTGGTGACGGAATCGACAAACACCAGCCCGCGCTCAGCGGCGCCGCGCATCACTTCGTCCATCACCCGGCGGTCTGCCGTGGCGCGGCTGCCCATGTGGTTGTTGATGCCGGCCAGCGGCGCGACGGCGCCAATATCCGCGATCTGCTTGTCCAGCTTGGCACGCAGTTCCCGGTCGCTGTCATCGGTCATCAGCGCATCCGGCCCCGGATTGGCGCGGCCGCGCGGCTCCATCGGCACGTGGAGGAAAATCTCATGGCCTTTTGCGGCAGCCGCCTGTGCCAGTGGGCGCGAGACAGGGCCATAAGCAAGGAAGCTCAGCGTCACTTCCACCGGCAGGCGCAGGGCGTGGGCGGAGCGATCAGGCACAATGCCCAGGTCATCGATCATCAAGGCGATGGCCGGACGGGTGTCGCGGGTCTTGGCGGCGGTCACACCGGCCGTCGTCAGCGGCATCAGATCGGTCTTGCCTGTCGCGAGCACCATCGGGGTCACTTCTTCGGGCAGTGTGATCTGCGAGAAGATCATCCGCGGCGGGGCATCCTTGAGGGCCCGTTTGCCGTCAGCAATCTTGATGGGCGTGGGACCGGCCTTACCGATGGCCAATACATGATCCCCCGGCAGGTCGGCGGCCACCGCCCAGGACGCCAGATCCATCCGCGGTGCGAAGAAGGCGCTGGCGAGCAGCGCCATGCCCAGCACCATGCCTCCCGCAAAGGCGGCCGGCGCTCGCAGCCGTGCCGGAACACTGAATGCGTGCCGTATGCGACTGCCTATGGTCCCCTGCTGCGCCACCTGCGCTCCTGCCCTCTCCACCGGCACATCATGCGCCTTAACCACTTTTTAACACTATATGTTGTGGTCGTAAATTGGAGAGGCAGGCAAAAACCGCAGAAAGCTGGGGATATGTCGCTGATCACCACCGCTCATGCGGAAAAGGGCGGCAGACGTGCAGCAGGAACCGGCCCGATTTCTTGCCTAATCCGCCGCTTGGCCCCTATATGTCCGGCTCACGGTGTCTCGCGGAAAAAGCCCCATGCTGCTGCTTATCGATAACTACGACAGCTTCACCTACAACCTCGTCCATTTCCTTGGCGAGCTGGGGGCGGATGTGCGCGTGGTCCGCAACGACAAGATCACCGCCGACGAGGCACTGGCCATGAAGCCGGAGGCCATCGTCCTCTCGCCGGGCCCATGTGACCCGGACAAGGCGGGCATCTGTCTGGAACTCACCGAAAAAGCCACCGGCAAAGTGCCGCTCATGGGTGTGTGTCTGGGCCATCAGACCATCGGCCAGGTGTTCGGCGGCAAGGTCATGCGCGCGCCGATGCTGATGCACGGCAAGATGAGCAAGGTGCACCACACCGGCAAGGGTCTGTTCAAAGGCCTCAACGATGACTTCGAGGCGACGCGCTATCACTCCCTGCTGGTGGACCGCGACACCCTGCCGGACGATCTGGAGATCACGGCGGAAACCGATGACGGCATCATCATGGGTCTTCAACACAAGACGCAGCCCGTCCACGGCGTGCAGTTCCATCCGGAGAGCATCGCGTCCGAACACGGCCACGCCCTTTTGAAAAACTTTCTCGATATTGCCGCGCAGTTCAATGAAGCGCGGGAAACGGAATCGGCATGAGCGACTTCAAGACCATTCTGGCCCATGTGGGCGCGGGCAATGCGCTGGACGCGGCGCATGCCAAGTCAGCTTTCGAATTCATCATGTCCGGCGAGGCATCGCCCGCACAGATCGGTGCCTTCCTCATGGCGTTGCGGGTGCGTGGCGAGACCGTCGACGAAATCACAGGCGCCGCCGGCGTCATGCGGGAGATGGCGCTGCACGTCCCTGCCCCGGCCGATGCCATTGATACCTGCGGCACGGGCGGTGACGCGTCCGGCACCTACAACATCTCCACTGCCGTTGCCTTCGTGGCGGCGGGTGCGGGCGTGAAAGTCGCCAAACACGGGAACAAAGCGCTGACATCCAAGTCCGGTTCCGCCGACGTGCTACGGGCACTCGGCGTCAAGCTGGAACTCGGCCCGGATGAGATTGCCCGCTGCATCGAGACCGCAGGTCTCGGTT
>JANQMQ010000442.1 GCA_028279995.1 Candidatus Phaeomarinibacter sp.
TGCCGCGTGGTTGAGAAATTCCAGACGGTTTTTAGCGTCCTGTCATCTCATGCGCGGGCACCAGATCGGTTCGCGTGTCGCCGCGTTTGCGAATCGCCACTTTGCAGCAGCCTTTGACGCGCGGGTCAGCCCGGCTTTCCAGCACGATCAGGTCGCCGCCCATCTTGTTCAGAAGGGCACGGTCATATTCCATCAACCGGTGGCACGCTGCGACATCGCCGGTCCCTTCCAGCGAGCAGGGGAAGTGGATTTCCGCGTAAGCTGTATCGTCTTCCACCCGGTCGATCTTCCAGAAACGCTCGAGCCCGAACAGCCGCCGCCATTCTGCTGCCATGGCTGCCACCGTTTGCTGCGGTGTCCCGTTCTTCTTGCGCCAGGTGAAGGCCGCCAGAAACCTTGCGATGCGCCGGGTCAGCCAGTGCGCGCGGGTCAGGGCAATCGGCCCGGTGGTGCCGTTGACGCGCTTGTAGAACGCGATGGTTCTGGCTTCATCAGTCTGGGTCTTGTCCGTCGGGGTCATTCGGGCCTCCTGCCTGCGGATCACATGACAGAAGAGCTAGAGGCCGCACCTCCATGACGGAAATGGCATTTGGCCATGGCGGTCATAACCGCGCGTTATCGCCTAAATGCGCCGCTCGAACTCCAAATAACACGGCGTCCGGCCTTCGCGGATGGCCTTGGCTTCGTAGCGGGTGCCGGGCCAGCCAGCGGGGGGGGTGTCTCTGCTTGCCTGGCTTTCGGGTGTTTCCACGAAATGGCCGTCCTCGGCGATCTCGCGCAGGGTCCAGTCGATGTAGTCGGGGATGTCGCTTGCGACCTCGAGGATTTTGCCCGGGCGGATCACGCGGGCGAGGCTTTGCAGCGTGTCGCCACCAACGAAGCGTCGCTTGTTCTGGCGGGCCTTCGGCCAGGGATCCGGGTACAACAGGTAGACCCGGTCCAGCGTTGCGGGCTTGAGAGCATCGAGCACGTCACGGGCGTCGCCATGGTGCACGCGGACATTATGGAGCTTCTGCTCCTCCACCGCCGCCAGCGTCTTGGCGACGCCATTGAGAAACGGTTCGCAGCCGATGAACCCGATCTCGGGATGCTCCGCCGCGCGCGCGCACAGATGCTCGCCGCCGCCAAAGCCGATTTCCACATGCACTTCCCGCACCTCTGAAAACAACGTGTACGGATCAAGAGACGCGTCGGTCGGCACGGCGATCCGCGGCAACACCTCCGCAAAGAGTTTCTGCTGCCGCGGTGACAGGGCCTTGCCCTTGGCGCGCCCATAAATAAGGGGCCGCCGGGTGAACGGCCGCCCCTCACTCTTGTCTTTGTCAGCCATCATGCTGGCTTGTCCGAACTAGCGTTTAGGACAGCGCGCCTTTAAGCGGCTCGACCAGATCGGTCTTCTCCCAGGAGAAGCCGCCGTCGACATCTGCTTCACGGCCGAAGTGGCCATAGGCAGCGGAGCGGGCGTAGATCGGCTGGTTTAGATTGAGATGCTCGCGAATGCCGCGCGGGCTCAGATCCATGGCTTCCTGGATCGCGCCTTCAAGCTTGGCTTCGTCCACACTGCCGGTGCCGTGCAGGTCAACATAGACCGACAGCGGCTTGGAGACGCCGATGGCGTAGGCCAGCTGAATGGTGCATTTGTCCGCGAAGCCTGCGGCCACGACATTCTTGGCCACGTAGCGTGAGGCGTAGGCGGCAGAACGGTCGACCTTGGTGGGGTCCTTGCCGGAGAAGGCACCGCCACCGTGCGGCGCTGCACCGCCATAGGTGTCGA
>JANQMQ010000511.1 GCA_028279995.1 Candidatus Phaeomarinibacter sp.
GCGTGGGTGTCGGTGTGGTTGATGTTGAGAGCAAGGCAACGGTGGGCAACATCACTGCCGGCTCCGATGCGACTGAAATCGCGTATCGTGGCCTCGCAGGTGTCGCTCTTGATGTGACCCACAATGTCGCACTTGACCTTGGTTTCCGCTTCACAAGCGTGGATACCGACCAGACAATCGACAACAGCGCAATTGTCGCGCAGGTCCGCTTCGGGCTTTAGCCCCCGCCTTCATCCGAACGGAAAAGGGCGCCCTGCAGGAGGCGCCCTTTTTGCGTGCCTAGTCGTCCGATGAGGATCGCCTGCGAAACCGCATCAGCGTGAAGATACGCAACCAGCCAAGCGGCTGCTCCTCCACAAGCTCGAGATCCGGATGATTGAGGACGCGTTCGCGCCCGAAAGCAGGATGCCAGCCGATCAAGGCGGCTATGCGCTCTAGCTTGCGTTCAAACCAAAGGACCCACCCGTCTGCCTTGGCAAAGTGATTGACGATCACCACCTCGCCTCCAGGCCGCGTGATCCGCGCCAGTTCATCCAGCACTGCTTCAGGGTCCGGCGCGACGGACATCACATACATCGCCACAGCACAGTCGAAACTGCCCGTCGCGAAGGTGAGCGCGCCGGCATCCATCTCCTCAAGGGCCGCCACATGCCCCAGCGCTTCATCACTGACGCGCTGCCGCGCCAGTGCCAGCATGTCAGTGGAAAGATCAATGCCTGTGATGCGGGCATTGCGGGCATAGCCTGGCAACGAAAGCCCCGAGCCCACACCGACCTCAAGCACATCCATCGGGTCGGCGCCTGTATGCTTCCGGACAAGGGCGTTGACCGCCGCAACAGCGGCCACCCGCCCCACATCGGTCACCGGACCGACGACCGCATCATAAAACCGGGCCCAGCGCGCATAGGCACGCCGCACCGCATTTTCATCCAACGCCTGAGTTCTGCCTGTCATCCTTTTGAGATAACTGCATGGAACCTCAAGTTAAAGAGGAGTGCGCGCGAATTGAGGGAAGTCAACGGCAGGTATGACCCTGCACCTAGTGAGTCTTTCTGATCCAGCCGCCACCAAGAACCCGGCTGCTGTCGGCCGGGTCATAAAAGACACATGCCTGCCCCGGCGACACACCTTCCTCCGGATCGGCCAGCATCACCGTTGCACCTTCTGCTGCTGATGCAACCTGCGCTGGCAGCAGTCGACCGGTCGACCGGACCTTGACCACAACATCCACCGGCGCAGCGGCCAGCGGTGCATCACCAAGCCAGTTGACTTCTGTCAGAGATATGTCGCTAACACCCAGCGCAGACCGCGGTCCGACGACCACCTGCCGCTTTTCCGGGTTCAGTCGTACAACAAACAGAGGCTCGGCGTTTTCGCCGCCGGCGTCCGTATCGCTGATACCAAGTCCGCGGCGCTGGCCAATCGTGTAACGGATGATCCCTTGGTGCGTGCCGAGCACGCGACCGTCCAGATGCACGATATCGCCGGGCTCTGCCGCCTCGGGCCGCAGCCGTTCTACCACCTGCGCGTATTTGCCATCCGGCACAAAGCAGATGTCCTGACTGTCAGGCTTTGACGCCACTTCCAGCCCCAGCTGTTGTGCAATGGCGCGCGTTTCGTCCTTGGGAAGCCCGCCGAGCGGGAACCTCAGAAACTCAAGCTGCTCCGGCTTGGTCGTAAACATGAAGTAGCTCTGGTCGCGGCTGTCATCCACCGCGCGGTGCAGCTGGGCGCCGCTTTCACCGTCAAACCGTTGTACATAGTGACCGGTCGCCAGTGCATCTGCACCCAGGTCCCGCGCCGTTTCCATCAGGTCGCGGAACTTCACCCGCTCGTTGCAGCGAACACAGGGAATAGGCGTTTCACCACGCGCATAGGCATCCGCGAAATCCGTCATGACGGAATCCTTGAAGCGGCTTTCATAGTCCAGAACGTAATGAGGGATATCCAGACGCTCCGCCACCCGGCGCGCATCATGAATGTCCTGGCCCGCGCAACACGCGCCCTTCTTCTGGACCGCGGCGCCATGGTCATAGAGCTGCAGAGTAATGCCCACCACGTCATACCCGGCCTGCGCATACAGCGCCGCCGTCACGGAGCTGTCCACTCCGCCTGACATGGCCACCACCACGCGCGTCTCGCCGGGAGCCTTGCCGGGGATAACCGGCGGCAGGTCTACCAGAGGCGCTGTTTCAACATCACTTAACGTCATGGCGCGGGACTATACCGGTCCTTCTTGCCGCAGCAAGCCAAACCGGTAGCACACCCGGCAAGAGTGTCTGCACCCCGGCACATCTTGCCCGGTGGGCCTTCGCGTTTTGCCGGGTTGATGCCGCAGCGAAAGGTAGAAACACAAGGGTTTCCGCTATTTTCTGCCACTTTCCGCGTTGGCCTCTCCCTTGCTCATACCTGTCCGAGAAATTGCGCCCGGACCGGCTGGAAAGGCCGGCAACCGGGCAACGGGGCACGACAAGAGATACGGGACAAACCGGATGACAACGACTGAGACATTCATCGCAAGCCAGGCCCGCAAGGCAGAGGCAGGTGTTCAGGTCAAAAACGCGGAACCACGCCGCGCAGAAGACGATGGCCGCTTCACCGAAGAACTGCGCGCCTCCCGCGCTGAAGACACCCGGCAGGCTGAAGAGCGCGCCCGCGAGCGCCGCGCAGAAGAAGCCCGCGCCGAGGACACCCGCAAGGCAGAAGCGCGCGACGCCGCAGCACGTGCTGAAAGCGCCCGCGCAGAAGAAGCCCGTGCCGAAGAGACACGCGCGGAAAAGGAACAGGAAGAAAAATCCCGCGAGGAACATGCTGCTGACAAGTCCGACGACAAGGATAAGTCAGCTGCAAAGGATACTGCAGACGACACTGACGGACCTGACCCGCAGGTGCAGGTCGCTGTGACAGAAACAGTCACCGGCGCCGACACTGAGACTGACGCGAATACCACTGCCGATGTCATCGTAGCCGATACTGCCGTGGCGGAGACTGCCGCGCGTGCGGCCACAACCGCTGTCGCTGCCCAGGACCAGAAGGCTGCTCAGTCTGTGGTGACACCCACCAAGGCAGATGCGGGCGTCACACCGGGTGCAGACAAGAACACCAACGCAGAGGCTGTGTCGGCCATCAAGTCGGCTGATGCGAAGAGCAAGACCGCCCAGGCGTCCGCGGACGCCGTCAAGCCTGATGCCCCACAGGCAGGCAAGACATCAACCGGCGAAACCCCCACAGTCTTGCCGCAGGCTGCTGCCGCCACCAAGGCAAAAGCGGCCCTTGAACAGGCAACGCAGACACCGGTTGAGGCAGAGGCCGCCATCGCAGCAAAGGCTGCTGAAGCGGTGGGCAAACGCGGACTGGGCCATGCAACGGCGGACGCCATGCAAGAAACAAAGGCCGAGGCAAAGCCTGGGTCCAGCAGCACTGCAGCATCTCAGGCAACACCAAACGAAACGACAGCTGACAGGTCGGCGCACACCGTTCAGCCCGCACAACGTTCTGCCGCATCTGAAATCGCCATGCAGGCAGCGCTCGCCAAGCCGACCGGCGCACCGCAGGACATTCGCATTGCAGGCCTCGAAACAGGCGCAGCTTCATCCGGACAGGCTGCGGATAGTGCGGCTCCAGCCCCAAGCGTCACAGTCCGCGCCATCATGTCCGCCACATCGCTGCCTGGCACACCGGCCCAGCCACAGACACCCGCCCGTGAGATTGCCGTCAACATGGCCCGCAATCTCGCCAACGGAACCAACCGGTTTGAAATCCGTCTTGACCCGGCGGAACTGGGGCGCATCGACGTGCGCATGGAGCTGGGTACCGATGGCCGGGTACAGGCCCATCTGACCGTGGACAAGCCCGAGACACTGGACATGCTCCAGCGCGATGCCCGCGCCCTTGAGAAAGCCTTGAGTGATGCCGGCCTCGATATGGACAACGGCAACCTGGAGTACTCCCTGCGCGATGACAGCGAGGGGTCCGGCTTCGCTGCGCGTCGCGATGACAGTGACGCTGCAAACGGCGCGTCGTCAGATGAGGATCTGGCCGCTGATCTTGCTGCCGTTCAGCACATCTACTCGCTCAAGGCCGGTTCAGGCACCGGCGTAGACATTCGCATCTAGGGACAGACCAATGAGTATCGAAGCAATTGCTGCCTCCCAGTCCTCGCAGGGCGCGGCCGCCAAGGCCAACACCAAGCTTGGAACGGACTTCGACACCTTCCTGACCCTGCTGACAACGCAGCTCAAGAACCAGGACCCGCTCGAACCGCTGGACAGCAGCGAGTTCACCAACCAGCTCGTCCAGTTCTCGAGCGTTGAGCAGAACATCGCCACCAATGAGAACCTCGAACAGTTGCTGAACCTCACCTTCGCCAACTTCGCAACCGATGCCGTCGGCTATATCGGCAAAGAGGTCGTGGCTGAAACTCCAACATCCATCCTGACCGACGGCAAGGCACAATGGGGCTATGAGCTGGATGGCACTGCTGACAGGGTCCAGTTGTTCGTAACTGACGCTGCCGGACGCCTGGTCCACACCTCTGAGCTCGAAAACATCTCCGGCAACCAGACCTTCGTCTGGGACGGCAAGGACACCAACGGACGGACCCTGCCCGACGGCGCCTACAACATGCGCGTGATCGCACAGGATGCCGCGGAGAATGAAGTGAAGGTCACCATGAAGCAGTCAGGCCTCGTGACAGCTGTTGAATTCGACAACAACACACCTGTTCTCACGGTCAACGGGTCGGGCATCCAGCTGTCAGACGTGATCACGGTTCGCGACAAGGCACCCGAGTCCTGATCCGATGGTTCATTGCGGCACATCAACACACACCAAAGTTAATCGCATGTTCACCATGGCATTTAGCCCTTCCTTAAAGGCCCACGGCCTATCGTTGCGACCACACACACAGAACGTGTGACCGAATGAAGTCAGGAATTGCTTGAAATGAGCATGCAGTATCAATCGCGGGTGAGCTACGTGATCGGGCCGGACGGAAGCCCGCTGACGATTGCCGACCTGCCGCCGCCGGAAACCAAGCGGTGGGTGATCCGCCGCAAGGCTGAGGTGGTAGCCGCCGTGCGCGGAGGCCTGCTGTCGCTGGAAGAAGCCTGTCAGCGCTACACGCTGACCGTCGAAGAGTTCCTCAGCTGGCAGCGCTCCATCGAGCGCCATGGCCTGCCCGGCCTGCGCGCCACCCGTGTGCAGCAGTACCGCGAGCACTAGTCATACATGCGGATCCCTTTTTGAGGATCGGCCCCCAAGATAGCCATCAGGCTTAAGTC
>JANQMQ010000534.1 GCA_028279995.1 Candidatus Phaeomarinibacter sp.
AGAACTGAGGACCAGCATGGCGCGCCACTTTGACACCATAGAGCGCATAGACCTTGTCGGCCCACCCACAGCGCTGCAGGAGATGCCCCGCCTGACGGCTGCGCTGGAAACAATAGGTCTCCAGTGCCCGCGCCTTCTGGTGAAGCGTGAAGACCTCACGCAAACCGCAGGCGGTGGAAACAAGGTGCGCAAGCTTGAATATTTGTTGGCAGATGCCAAGGCCAAGGGTGCTGACACGATCATCACTGCTGGTGCGCTTCAATCCAACCATGTGCGCCAGACTGCAGGCGCGGCAGCGCGCCTGGGCCTGGACTGCATAGGGCTCCTGTTCGAGACAGTGCCCAACAAAACTGTTGCCTACACCACATCGGGCAATGTGTTTTTGGATAGTGTCTTTGGTGCCGAAATCAGGACCTTTCCTGCCACAGCGAATGGCCGACAGGTGCTGGACGACGTGCTTGAGGAAATGAAGGCCAAGGGAAAGACGCCCTACATCGTTCCAGTTGGCGGTTCCAATGAAACTGGGTGCCTAGGGTACATCCGTACACTGAACGAGATTTTCGAGCAGGCGAGACAGGACAACCCGGTCAACCACATCATTGTTGCCAACGGGTCCGCGGGGACACATGCAGGCCTTGCGGCCGGCGCAGCACTCTATACGCCTTCCACGCTTGTGCATGGGATATCCGTTCTCAATCCGGATGCGGACAAGGTGCGAGAGACGACAGCCAGCCTGGCACAGGCAACTGCCCGCGTTGCAGAACCGGAAAGAGAGATATCCATTGGCCCGGACGACATTCTGCTGCATGAAGGATTTCTTGGCGATGGATACGGGATGCCGACTCCAGAGATGGCAGCCGCGCTGAGGCTGGTGGCACGCACGGAGGGCCTACTTCTTGATCCGGTCTACAGCGGCAAGGCCATGGCGGGTCTTATCGGGCTGATCCAGGCCGAGGTGTTCATGCCTGACGAAACCGTCGTTTTCATTGCTACAGGAGGATCGCCAGGATTGTTTGCCTATGTCGACAGCTTCAATGACGAACTGGCTGAACGTCCTGCCGACTCTACCTAAAGCGGACTGTGCGGGTTGAACTGAGGAGGGCGCTTCTCCTTGCGAGCATTGAGGGACTCACGTGGGTCCGGTCCTGTGAACCCCAACATCTCAAGCGCAGTTGACGCGTCAAAAGCAGGCCCGAACATCCGCAGAACGTTGTTCAGGGCGTATTTCGTAAAGCGCATTGCACTGGGGCTGCCTTCGGCCAGTTTTGTCGCAATATCGATAGATGTCGATTCCAGTTCATCTTCGGAAACAAGCCTGGACACCAGACCGATGCGCTCTGCCTCAGTGCCATCAATCGGCTCACACAGCATCAGATAGTATTTTGCCTTCGCCATACCGCACAGCAGTGGCCAGATCAGGACAGAATGGTCGCCGGCGGCTACTCCAAGGCGGGTGTGCCCATCAACAATCTTGGCATCTGGCGTTGCAATCGAGATATCAGCCAGCAGAGCAGCCGCAAGGCCGGCCCCCACGCAGGGGCCGGTGATTGCCGAGACAATTGGTTTGTTGCAATTGGCGATGTTGTAGACGAGATCGCGGGCTTCTTTCCAAAGACCGGTCAACGCTGAAAAATCATCCAGCACGTCCTCGATCATCTGGAAATCACCTCCGGCAGAGAAAGCTCGGCCCCGCCCGCGCAGAATGACGGCATTTACGCTGTCATCGCGGTCGATGTCATTCCATACATAGGTCAGTTCGCGATGGCCGTCGGCATTCAGGGCATTCAGCCGCTCTTCGCGGTCGATCGTCACCCTGAGAACACGCTCATGTGGGCGATCAAATGTGAGCTGCGAATAACCGTCATATGAAATTGCCATGGAGATTTCCTGATCCTGCGCTGTTGCTTTCGGCGCAAGAATAGTCACTTCGGCCCCAACGTGAAGTGATTTAGGAATGGCAAGGTCCGGCAATTTACGCGGCTGCCTGATCAGGCAATTGCGGAGTCCTTGGCGAGCATGCCACGTTTGCGCAGCAATGCAGCTTCATCCGGCGTTCTGAACACTTGTACTAGGCCTGCTACCGCATCAAGAAATGCCTCGCCGCGATCACGGATCGCTGCGTCATCACTGCGCAACTCGTCCAGGATCGTACGCTCGTAATCATCAAGGTAGTTATCGATCTCGGTGACCGCTGTGTTGATGGCACCAACAAATGACCCTGCCTGGGCGTACCGCCGCGCACCCTCAAGAAACTTGACTGTGCGGTTGGCACCTTCAACGGCCTGCTGGTCGACCTCTCTGGTAAGATCCGGTCGGCTGGGACCACCGCGGCCGAACCGGCCCGTAGACCGCATTGGCAGAGCCTTGACGATCCGGGCAGGCGCTCTATCCATCCGTTCCCGGATGATTTCCGATACCGCGCCCCGGGCGCTCATGAGACGGGTTGCCCAGGCACCATCTCGCCGGACACCAATCTCTTCCGTGATGCCTCTGGAAATCTGTGTGAATAGCTTGAGCTTCTCGAGAACTGGATCGGGGTCTTCCGCCGGGTCCACATTTTCCATGCAGTCGACAGCCTCTTCCATGTCCAGGAGGAGAAGCTCACCAACGATTGATATGTCAGTCCGGCTGATCAGGACATCCGTATTTGTATGCGCGACACCCTTCACGATGCGAAACATCTGCCACGGCTTTTGAATGTGGCGCATTGCGATTACGGCAGCGTAAGGCGCTGCATCCGGCTGGGCCGCCGCGAGTTCATCAAACAGGTCACGAACCTGAGTGGCCAGATCAGGTGTCAGCTCGGCAATGTTCTTTGGCATGCCCCGCTTGAAATCTGAAAGGAGCGGAGCAACTTCGAGAAGCAACGCCATCTCGCGCGCATCCTCCAGAACTTCCTCTCCACCCAGCTGCTCAACCAGTAGGCGTTTTGTCTTACTTCCCGGACTTGCCTTGGCAATTCCTTCCTGAATGGCCTGTGCACATGTCGCGTGAAGCACTTCTGTTGCCGCTGCAAGTCCCGCAGCATCCTTGGCAAGGGTATGATCAACGATACGCTGAGAGATGTCTTCCAGTGTGTCAGGCAAGCGCTCGGTCGCCAACCAGTTCCAGACAGGCATGATGGATGTGCGCGCCACACGACCTCGGTGTTTTGGACCGGGCCGTTGGTTGACCAACAGTTCCTCGAACGGCCAACACAGATGGCGCACAGGCGTTGGCGCTCCACCGCGTTTTTTCTTGCTGTCATCTTCCGCCTGTAACCGGGGGCGCAAAACGCCAAGAATCAGATCATGGGGAAGATTGCCACCAGCCAGCTTGTCGCGCTCCAGGGCGTTGATGAGCTTCTCCGTCTCCGCGCTACTGAGCGTAGACAAAGCCTGCCGTAACTGCCTGATCGTGCGACTTTCCGCCAACCTGGTTCAATCCCGATGATGCACACAGCTGGTGCAATTACCCGTTGGGCTCGTGGAGCCCCATATCTGACCCGGTAGTACACCTCTATGCTTAACAACCGCTTTCCAACGGCCAGCCGTTAACTCGGTGTTAACAAGGCGACCAGCATCCCAAACCTCTGATATGCTGGTGATTTGCAGGTGTCCGGCACACATGGTGCTGATGGATCAACACGAAACAGTTCGGCAGAGGCAGTAGGATGACACCAGGGCAACTTCTGGATCGCGCACGACATTTCATCTGGGATGCACAACTCGACTCTGCGCCTTGGTGGCAACGGCAGTTACAGCATGTGCTGCGTATTACCGGTGTCCTCATCCGGGACTTCTCCGTCGGGACTCTCAACCTCCACGCCATGGGTCTCGTCTACACGACGTTGCTTGCTCTTATTCCCGCA
>JANQMQ010000572.1 GCA_028279995.1 Candidatus Phaeomarinibacter sp.
GCCAAGCTCCATTGAGGTGCGTTTTACCGTATCGGCGCATTGCTTCATCAGCATTTTGCCGACCGGTGTCGACCCGGTGAAGGACATCTTCTTCACGACAGGATTCTGCGTCATCTCATCACCTACATCCTTGGCATGACTGGTGGGGATGATGTTGAGAAGTCCTGCCGGCAGGCCAGCGCGCTGCGCAAGTTCGGCAATGGCCAGAGCGGACAAAGGCGTCTCGGCTGCCGGTTTGATGACGATGGCGCACCCGACCGCCAGAGCCGGCGCCGCCTTGCGGGTGATCATGGCCGTTGGAAAATTCCAAGGGGTAATCGCTGCAACAACACCGACCGGCTGCTTGATCACAAGCGCCCTTCGGTCTGTCTGTGGTGCGGGGATGACATCGCCATAGACGCGCCGCCCCTCTTCCGCGAACCATTCGATGAACGATGCCGCATAGGCGATTTCGCCCCGCGACTCCGCCAGCACCTTGCCCTGCTCCGCCGTCATGATGCGTGCGAGGTCTTCCTGATTGTCCATGATCAGATCATGCCAGCGCTTCAGGATGATTGACCGCTCTTTTGCCGCCAGCGCCTGCCAGGCAGGCATGGCGCGCTCAGCGGCCGCTATGGCCTGCCGCGTATCATGCGCATCAAGGCTCTCAACTTCGGCAATGCGTTGGCTGGTGGCGGGATTGCGCACCGCAAAGCGCTCCTGACGGGCACTGTTGATCCACTTGCCGTCAACAAAGCCCTTGCACTTCACCAAGGAGTTGTCTGAGAGATCACGTATCATCTGGCACGTCCTGAAGCTAGGCGCATCGGGGTTGCCTTACTGACGGGCTGCCACCAGCGAGGCGTCGAGAATGTCCAACCCCTCTTCCAGCACATCGCCAGAGACGGTGAGCGGCACGAGCACCCGGACGGTGTTTCCGTGTACACCGCACGACAGGAGGATCAGCCCCTTTTCCAATGCTGCCGTCGTCACCCGCTTGGTTGCTTCGGCATCTGGAACATCGCTACCGGCGGATTTCACAATGTCGAATCCGACCATGGCCCCGGGGCCGCGAATGGCTGACAGGGGCACGGTGTCATTGCGCTTTGAGGTTGCGACCAGCCGTGTCTTGATGCGATCGCCGATGACATTGGCACGATCAAGAAGGTTCTCGTCCCTGATCACGTCCAGCACTGCCAGGGCAGCAGCGCAAGCGAGCGGGCTGCCGGCATATGTTCCGCCAAGACCGCCCGGGTCGGCCGCATCCATTACCTCTGCTTTGCCGATGACACCGGACAGAGGGAGGCCACCTGCAAGCGATTTCGCAACGGCGATGAGGTCCGGCTCTACGTCGTAATGCTCAATACCGAACATCTTGCCCGTACGTGCAAACCCGGCCTGCACTTCATCTGAGATGAGCATGATACCGTTCTCATCACAGATGCGCCGCAACGCCGTCATCAGGTCTGCCGGGGCCTGATGGAAACCGCCCTCGCCCTGAACCGGCTCAATGATGATCGCGGCCACATCCTTTGGACCTACGTCTGCCCGGAACGTGAACTCCAATGCCTTCAAGGTGTCTTCAACACTCACCCCGTGAGACTCGACTGGAAACGGTACGTGGAAAATACCGCCGGGCATGGGGCCGAATTTGTGCTTGTAGGGCAATACCTTGCCGGTCAACCCCATGGTCAGCATGGTGCGTCCATGAAACCCTCCGGTGAAGGCAATGACAGCGCTGCGGCCTGTCGCGGCGCGGGCAAGCTTCACGGCATTCTCGGTGGCTTCTGCCCCGGTTGTGAACAGGATGGATTTCGCAGGCCCTGAAATCGGCGCCAGGTCGTTCAGCCGTTCAGCCAACTCCACATAAGGCTCGTAGGCTGAGACCTGAAAGGCTGTATGGGTGAAGCGGGCGAGCTGTGCCTCAACCGCTGCCACGACCTTTGGATGCCGGTGCCCGGTGTTCAAAACAGCGATGCCGCCGGCAAAGTCGATATAGCGTTTGCCTTCGACGTCGAACAGCTCTGAGTTTTCGGCACGATCCGCATAGACCGGTGCAGCTGTGGCAACACCGCGTGCAACGGCGGCAGTTCGGCGGGCAAGAAGGTCTGAATTGGTTGGCATGATCCGGCACCTGAACATGTGTTTCGAACGCTGCGAACGCAGCACCGCCAGCTCTTGATGAGTGGCCTGTCAGGTGGGAATAGCAACCGGCGTGCCAGTATACGAAAGCTCCTGAAACCCAGTGAATAAAGCCCTTTCAGCGCAACAGACTACCTGGACGCTATATGCATTGGTGAATAGAGACTGTGCTACCGGCTGAGTTCGAGGCCATGCTTCTTGAGCAGGCGCGCGACCGTCGGCTGGGATATGCCCAGCGCCTTCGCAATCTCGGTCTGGGTGGCAAACCGCGTCGCGGCGTCTTCCACGATACCGCGCTCAGTCATTCTCAGCGCGTCGGCCAACTGTAGTTTTGACGCGCCGCCCGTACTGGCATGACTGCGCTGTGGTACAGCTGCACGAACGTCAGCAGGCAGATCATCCGGTCCAATCTCATCAGCCTGGCATAGAACATAGGCCCTCTCGACGATGTTCTGGAGCTGCCGCACATTGCCGGGATATCGAAAGCGGGTGAGCAGATCTAAGGCCGCCGGCGACAGCTGGCGTTGCTTGCCATAGCGATTTTCCAATCCTTCCAGCGTGCGGGCGATCAGCGGAGCGATATCATCTGGACGCTCATCAAGAGGTGGGACGGCAATGGTGAGCACATTCAGGCGGAACCAGAGGTCTTCCCTGAATGTCCCCTCGCCTATCCGGGTGGGAATGTCCGCATTGCTTGCCACGATAATGCGAACATCAGCCTGACGTTCCCGGGTGTCACCAACGCGGAAATATCGTTGTGTGTCGAGGAATGTCAGCAGCTTGACTTGCAGGGATGGCGGCAGCGCATCAATTTCATCAAGGAACAGCGTGCCCCCGTCAGCTGCTTCGATCAGCCCGGGCTTGCCACCCTTTTTGGCACCGGTAAAAGCGCCATCGGCGAAGCCAAAGAGTTCCGCTTCAAGCAGTGTCTCGGGAATGGCAGCGGCGTTGAGTGTAAGAAACGGTTTCGACTGACGGTTGCTGGCATCATGGATGATCCGCGCCACCATCGTCTTGCCTGAGCCGGTTGGCCCGGTCACGAAGACCGTCGTGTCGAACCCGGCGGCGGTGATTGCGGTATCGAGGACCCGTTCCATTTCTTCGCTGGCACACACGATGTCCGAGACATCACTGATTTTGCGGCGCATGGCGGCAAGTTCCTTGTTGGCCCGCTCCGCCCGCGCCCGCTCACTGTCGAGTTGACTGCGCAGCAGATCAAGCTCCGTCACATCGCGCTCATTGCCGACGACGTATGCAACCTCACCTGCCTCATCGAACACCGGCAGACCGCTGACCAGCAGAACGCGGTTCGACTTCACACGCTGATTGATGGTGGCCGGCGCGCCGCTGCTCAGCACCTGGCGGGTTACGTCCGCATCAAAGTTCCCCTGATCCAGCAACTCCTGCACCAGCCGTCCGCAGACGTCCTCGGCCCGGATGTCGTTGAGTTCCTCGCAGGCCCGGTTGATCCACAGCAGGCGCGGCGTGGCATCACACACCCACACCCCATCGCTCAGAGCATTGAGGATATCCATCAGACCTTCCGTTGGAAGGATGTTTTCTCCAGGACCAGCCGACATATCGCGTTCCACACTCCCATAAGCGCATTATTCACGATTGAAGCTCAAGTTTGTAAAATTCACAAATGAATATTCAAAAGTGACGCGAGACGCGTGTTTTTCCCTGAAAACCGGGCTTTGCATCGACAGCGCTTTTGGCACAGGCTTTGCGATGTCATTCCACACGGGACCACTGAACAGACCACCCAGGGGAGGCGTTGATCTGTTGACGTCATGGGGATTCATCAGCCGCGCGCTTGCCGGCGCCTTGGTATTTGCTCTTTCGCTGACGGCGGCTGCCACCAGCGTGCGGGCCGATACCCTGGTCTATGCCCTCTATGACGACGTCAAGGACTGGGATCCTGCCGTTGCGTTCTCGCTGGAAGCGATCCTGCTGCGCAATGTCTATGAGCCGCTGGTCCGCTACGCCGCACCCAAGCCCGGGGCCGCCAGTGACGCCCCGCCGATAGAAGGGGTGCTCGCGAGTGACTGGCAGGTCAGCGAGGATGCCCTCACCTGGGCCTTCACCCTGCGTGACGGCATCACCTTCCATGACGACACGCCGCTGAATGCTGCTGCTGCGAAAACGTCATTGGATCGCACGATCGCGCTTGGGCAAGGTGCGTCTTTCATCTGGGATGGCGTCGAAGAGATAACGGCGCCGGATGAGACAACGCTTGTGATCCGGACAAGCCGCCCGATCCCCATTGATCTCATAGCGTCGGCCCAATATGGCGCCTACATCTATTCGCCCACTGCCGCAGAAAACGGAACTGACTGGTTCAACCAGGGCAATGCCTCCGGTACGGGACCTTACAAGGTGGCGGGATGGACGCGTGGCCAGCAGATCGTCCTGGAGCAAAACCCGGACTACTGGCGCGGGTGGCAGGACGGCCAATTCAAGCGCATCATCATGAAGGTGGTTGCTGAGGCCGCCACACAGGCTCAACTCATCCGCTCCGGCGGCGCCGACTTTGTAACCCTGTTGCCGGTGGATCTGCTCGAACGTCTCAAGCAAGACCCCGCCATTACAGTCGACCTCGCACCGTCCTGGATCAACACGCAGGCGCTCATCAACACCAAGAAGTATCCGACGGACGACATCAACTTCCGGCGCGCGCTCACCCATGCATGGGACTACGCCTCTATTGCAACGGAGATCTATCAGGGTACGGCGGATGTGGCGCGTGGACCGGTTCCGGCGACGATGTGGGGACACAATCCGGAGCTGACAGCCCCTGCCTTTGATCTTGACGAAGCTAAGCGGCTGATTGAGGTCTCGGGCATTCCGCCCAGGGACAGAAAGATATCAGCGGCCTATGTGGGCACGGCTGCTGAAGTCACCAACTCACTGCTGGTGTTCCAGGCCTATCTCGCAACCATCGGCGTCGAGCTGCAATTGCGTCCGGGTCCATGGGGCAAGATATGGGACGACGCGAAAAACCTGCGGACGGCGCCCAACATGCAGGTGCTGTCATGGTGGCCCACCTATCCCACACCGGCTGACTGGCTGCAGGGCATGTACCGCACGGAAGACCCGACACTCTTCAACCTGGCGCATTACTCGAATGAAGAGTTTGATGCGCTGGTGAACGAGGCCCGTACCCTAGAGTCCACGGACCGCCAAGCCGCTATCGACCTGTATGCCAAGGCACAGCAGATACTGGTTGAGGATGCAGTTGCCATCTTCTTTGCAGATGTCGCCGCCCGCTATGTGCACCGGGCGGACATAGACGGGGTTGAGAAGAACCCGGCCTATGTGGGTGTCGATTTCTACAGCCTGCGGCGGAGGCAACCCTGATGTTGCGCTATGCTATTAACCGCATCCTGTTGCTGCTGCTCACGCTGCTGGGCGTACTGGTGATCACCTTCATCATCAGCCGTGTGCTGCCGGGCTCTCCGGTTGAAATGATGCTGGGTTCACGCCCGACACCGGAGCAGATTGAAGCCGCG
>JANQMQ010000591.1 GCA_028279995.1 Candidatus Phaeomarinibacter sp.
GTCTGACCCGCCGATGAACACAAATGTCACGACCACACGCCCCCGAGGCTATTTCGCCATCGGCGCTGAGCGCATCTCAAAGCCCGGAAATCTGGGAAATCTGGTCCGCTCCGCCCATGCATTCGGCGCTAGCTTCTTCTTCACGGTAGATGCCCACAAGCGCATCAGGAACGCCCATTCAGACACGTCGGACGCCAGCAGCAACATCCCCTATTACGGCTGGGACAGCGTAGATGACATGCAGTTTCCGGTGGGGTGCGAACTCGTCGGCATTGAGCTGATGGAGGATGCGGTTGACCTGCCCAGCTTCTATCACCCCCGTAAGGTGGCCTATGTGCTGGGTCCCGAAGCCGGGTCCCTGTCGCCAGAAATGCGCGAGAAATGCAGCAGTTTCATCCGTATCCCGACAGCTTTCTGCATCAATGTGGCCATGGCGGGCGCCATCGTAATGTATGACCGGGTAAAGACCCTGGGCAATTTCCCGCCGCGCCCGGTCTCCTCCATGGGCATGCCGGAAGGCGCCGCGGCACCCATCGGCAGCTACGCGGAAAAGCGCACGT
This sequence comes from Candidatus Phaeomarinibacter sp., assembly GCA_028279995.1. Lineage (GTDB taxonomy): Bacteria > Pseudomonadota > Alphaproteobacteria > CGMCC-115125 > CGMCC-115125 > Pyruvatibacter. Next base: position 561 of record JANQMQ010000591.1, read on the forward strand.
CGCCACGAGGGCGCGGATCCACGTCAAACGGGGGTGGGACTAGTCCGAGCCGCCTAGTGACAGAGCGCGCTGCACGAGTCCGAGCGCCCCGGTCAGCTGCAAAGGAGCGTCCGTAATCGCCAGCGCGAAACAGACGTCCCCATTCTCCGCAACCGGCTTGTGGGTAATGTCCGGCGAGGCGACAGACACATCACCCGGCCCGAACCGGTCACGCCCGTCAGCAAAGGCCCCTGTCAGAACAAGCGTGACTTCACTGCCCTGATGCGTGTGGGTCGGCACACCTCTACCTGGTTCCAGCCGGTAGAGCTTCACTTCCCCAGGCTTTGAAGAGGCACTGCCCTGCGGCGCCTCAAAGCCAAGGTCCATGCCCTTGACGCCGGGAGCCACAAACGACCACTTGCCACCACATGCCTGCACACGATCACGCACGGCCTGCGGCAACCTCTTCATTTCGTCATCAATGTCCTCGGCAGGCGGCACCGAAACAGCGCGGTCGTCCAGCAGCGCCATGACGCTGTCAAATGCTCCCTCCCTCATGGCCACAGGCTCTGCATCATCCAGCAGAACCCCACCCACATGGGTCATCATGTCCACCAGGTCCCGGGACTGCGGGCACAAATCCAGATGCGCAGCCACCAACAGCGTCGTGGCCTCATCCAGCGTGCCGGTCACGTAGTCGAGCAGGATTTCCTCTCCAAACCGGCGATCCGGCGCTGCCACATCAGCCGCCATGTCAGAATCTGTCATGTCAAGTCCGCTCATGCCTATACGGTTCCTTCGAGCCCGCCCTTGAGTTTGCGGAAAGCCAGCCGCAACCTCGATTTGACCGTGCCGAGCGGCAGATCCTGATGCTCGGCAATCTCACTGTGGGACCACCCCTTGAAGAAGGCCAGCCTTATCAGCTCGGCCTGCTCCTCCGGCAACAGCTCCAGCGCGGCGCGTACCTTTACCTCGCGCTCGCTCGCAGCAACCGCCTCATCCGGCTGCTCCGCCTCGGACGGCAGCAGCAACGGATCGTCCGGATCATAATCCGGAAACCGCTCGCGCCGCAGCACATCAATACGCCGGTTGCGGGCGATCGTGTAAAGCCATGTGGATACGGATGATTGCTTGCGGTCAAACTGCGCCGCCTTGCGCCATACCGTGATCATCACTTCCTGGGACAGTTCTTCCGCGAGCGGCTCGCCGGCTCCCAGCTTCATCAGATAGCCTTTGAGCCGGGGCGCGAAATAGTCAAACAGGGTCGCAAAGGCCTGCTTGTCCTGGCGCGCAGCCACCGCCTCGATACAGTCGGCCATGGCCTCCCGGTCATAGCCGCCCGTCTTGCCGGTTGCCTTATTGGCGTCTGATTGCACCACTGCCGCGTCCACGCGTTACCAGCCCCCACCCGTCTTCACCCTCACCGCCCGATCGGAAGTGAGCCCGACCGGCAGGGAGATTGTCTTACTGCGCAGACACGAGCCACGAAAAGGCCACGTTCCCTGCGCACATTTCCCATTCAACGCCACTCTCGCAGTAGACGCAATGTCTTCAGCTCGCGACATCCAACCACCCCGCCCCCTCGCATACGAGGCCGGGGCATCCAACGGATTTCCCATCGCTGGTGACATTTAACGCCGAACAGCGATAAGAAGGGGCACGCTCGCCCCTATTCGTCGAACGCTTATGGTTAAGAGGATGTTAACACGCATGACACGCCCCGCCTTTCTGTCTCGTGCAACACGCGCCACGGCGCGCACTGCGGCCCTGGCAGCAGCCCTGCTGATGGCACCTGCTGTCGGCGCCCTGGCCGCCGAGCCCGTTCCTCTGGGCACGTTCACCGACTGGCGCGCCTACA
>JANQMQ010000628.1 GCA_028279995.1 Candidatus Phaeomarinibacter sp.
TTGGCGACGTCCGTGCCGCTCAAGGCACGGCCATTTTCCGCAATGGCCCAGGTGATGTTTTCCACTTCCTGCTGCGCCACCGGGCGGCCAAGTGCTTCACCGCGCATATCCAGCGCCAGGGCAGTACTGCTGGCAATGAGGCCGATCTGCGCTAACCCCATGTCGCCTGGATCAATAACAGGGGCGGCCTCGGTCACCGTGTGACCCAGGCTTTCAAGCAGTTTTACCGTGGCGTCGAGGCCGGCTTTCACCGCCGGGTCCGCGCTGTTGCCGTTAGGGCCGGTATCCGTCATTGCGATCCGCAAGGGACGGGGGTCCGTTGCGACATCCTCAACAAACGGGCGTTTGGGTGCCGGGCAGGAATAGGGGTCGCCCGACGCGGGACCGGAGGTGGCATCCAGAAGTGCTGCATTGTCGCGCACGGTGCGGCTGACCGCATGGCTGGCTGACATGCCACCCCAGCCCTCGCCCCGGTCCGGTCCCAATGGTGTGCGGGCGCGGGTTGGTTTCATGCCGAAAAGACCGCAGGCGGAAGCCGGAATGCGGATAGATCCGCCGCCATCAGACGCGTTTGCCAGCGGCAGGACGCCTGCGGCTACGGCGGCCGCAGCCCCCCCTGACGAGCCACCGGGAGAATGATCCGTGTTCCACGGGTTGTGGGTCGGCCCATAGAGGCGTGGCTCCGTCGTGCCGGCCAGACCGAACTCCGGCGAATTGGTCTTGCCGAAGATGACAAGACCGGCTTGCTTATAGCGCTCGGTGAGGGTCGAATCATGGTCAGCGACATTGTCTTTGAACGCGCCGGAGCCAAAGCTGGTGATGGTGCCGGTCAGGAGCAGGTGCAGATCCTTGAGAAGAAACGGCACGCCGGTGAACGGGCCATCCGGGAGCCCCGCATCAATGGCCGCGCGCGCCTCGTCGTAGTGCTTCAGGGGAACGGAATTGAGTTGGCCGTCGACCTTTTCAAGCCTTGTCATGGCTTCATCGAGCAGTTCAGTGGCGGAGACTTCTTTTTTGGCGACCAGTTCAGCCAAACCCAATGCGTCGTAGTCGTCATATTCCTTGAAGCCCGACATAAATCCCTCTCCTGTGATTGCTATCATTCGTGACTTGGGCGCATCTTACCGGCACCTTTTGTCGTGAGTCACGGTAACGTGGCTTCAAGACAAGTGGTTGCATGCTTAGATGCGAAGACGGGAAAGACGGCGGGTCCAATAAACATGTTGATGAGTTACGTGCTGGTCCTCGGCGGCCTTACACTCTTGGCTGTTGGCGGTGAGGCACTGATCCGCGGTGCCGTCGCCCTTGCAGAGCGGCTGTCGATCTCTCCGGTCTTTATCGGGCTCACTGTGGTTGCGCTGGGCACATCAGCGCCGGAGCTCACCGTGGCGATCAATGCGTCTTTGGCGGGTACGCCGGACATCGCGGTCGGCAGTGTAATCGGGTCCAATATCTCGAATATTTTTCTGGTGCTGGCGGTCACCGCCCTGATCCAGCCGATTGTCTGTGAGCCCCGCATGGTGTTTCGCGATGGCATGTTTCTGGTGGCCATCAGTTTCGGCGTTGCCATGATTGCCCTCACCGGCGTGATCACTGTCATGCAGGGCGGGGCCATGCTGGTGCTGTTGGTCCTGTATCTGGCTTACAGCTACTGGTCTGAAGTTGTTGGCAAGGCCCCTTCGGCTGAGCGCCGTGAAGCGGAAGTGCATGAGTATGAGGGCATCCCGCCCAAGTTCATTTATGCCATTCCGGCGGTTCTGGCCGGGCTCGTGGGTGTCATCTTCGGAGCGGATTTCCTGGTGCAGGGTGCGACTGACTTGGCGCGCGCGGCGGGTGTGTCTGAAGCGGTAATCGGCCTGTCGCTGGTCGCGGTTGGCACCTCTCTGCCCGAGCTTGCAGTGTCTGCCCTGGCAGCCTTTCGTGGTCACGCGGGCGTGGCCGTCGGTAATGTCATTGGCTCCAACATATCCAACCTGGTGCTGATTCTCGGCACGACGGCGGTTCTCGGCGGAGCTCCGGTAGCCGAACAGATTGCCCGCTATGACGTGTGGATCATGGTGGCTGCCACGGCTGTGATGGTGCCTGTGATGGTGAGCGGACTGAAGATCAGCCGGACCGAGGGCATGCTGTTTCTGACCGCCTATGTCCTTTACATCGTCTCGCTGTTTACCGGCGTGCCGGACATGATCATGAGCGTGCTGTACGCGTAGGCCGACGACGACCTCTCACAAAAACGCCCACAAAAAGACAAACTGCGTGCCCATTTCCGCCCGGATGCGGTGTGAGAGTTCCCTTGCTGCGGAGGGGGTCCTACCTAGTAGGAGACAAGTAATGAGTTTGTGCAGCAAGGGTGCCACGCACACATCAATCATCGCATCAGTTGCCGTCGCCGGTGGACTGGCTCTTGGCGGTGCTGCATTTGCAGCCTCACCGGACGGTGATGACAGTGCGTCTGGCAAACACGAATTTGCGTCACCGGCCACAATGGCCAGCATCTGGGGTGAAGACGAAGCTGAAACTGAAGCTTCCGATGACGCCGCTGGCATGTCACCCGACGAGAACGATCCCGGTGCCCAGGGCGATGCCGACCCTGATACCTACAAAGACCCCTATGGCAGTAGCGGCGAAGCAGACAAGTCGGACGATGACGCGTCTGACGATGACGTTCTCCTTCAAGACGGTACGCGCCTTGAATAGGATCTGCTGATCCTGCATGACCGCAGGCCCCGCCACCGAACATGGCGGGGCCTGTCTGTCGTTCGCCGTTTCGGTCCGTCAGGCGGGAACGTCCGCCAGCAGGACTTCAGCAGGAGTATCGCCAAGCACTTCGATGGTGACTTCCGATACGTCCCTCAGGGCTGCACCTTCACGCGCGGAGACGCGTTCGCCATTGACGCGCACTTCACCCTTGGCCGGCACCAGATAGGCGTAGCGCCCGGCACCGACCGGCTGGGTAACGACGTCACCCGAGTTCAGCGTTGCTCCGTATACGGTGGCGTCTGCCCGGATGCGGAGGGCGCCATCATGGCCTTGCCCGGAGGCGAGGGCGACGAGGCTGCCGGATCGGTCTTCCCTGGGAAAGCGGGCCTGATCCCAGCGAGGTGCGCCGCCGGGCTCAGACGGTGTGATCCAGATCTGAAAGATGCGGGTCGCTTCGTCTTCTCGGTTGTGCTCCGCGTGCTGAATGCCGTCACCGGCAGACATCACCTGAACGTCACCTGCTTCCGTCCGGCCCTCATTGCCCAGATGGTCCCTGTGGGTGATGGCGCCGTCGCGGACATAGGTGATGATCTCCATGTCCCGGTGGCCATGCAGGTCAAATCCGGTGTGCGGTTCGATCGTGTCATCGTTCCAGACAAGCAGGCTGCCCCAGCCATTGCGGCCCACATGACGATGTGGTCCGAAATTGAAATGGTGGTAGGCATCCAGCCAGGGAAGGCGGGTGTGAGGATGGTCGTCAAACTTGCGGACATCAATCATGTCAGCCTCCATTCGATGCAGGCGCTGAATCCAGCGCCGGTGCTGTTGGCATCAATATGGGAGCTGGCGGCTGCTAGATAATCCGGTGGGAACGCACAATAATGTTTCTGGTCAGGAAACAATGAGATGCAGCGGTCTCTCGCTCTTGTGACCATGATGTTGCCGGGTTTGATTGGTCATCTGGTTGCGATTTGAGAAGACTGAGCAGCGTTCTGGGCGCGTGGGGCTGTCCCGTCATCATGGAGCAAGATTGATGAATCAGTTTTTGAAGCAGACGGCGGTGGGAGCCAGCCTGGCGCTTGTCTCTTTTGCGGTTCCTGCAGCGGCTGCGGAAGATGCGGTCTCGATACCTGTTGAGGCTGTTGTTCTTCCACAAGATAGCGATGCTCTGCGGTCGCTTGAGCATCAGCACCGGCGGATCGTGCGCACGGCCATACGGCAATGCACGTCCGGGCTGAGCAAGCAACGCGGCATCGTCGTCAATCCCTGCATCATCAGCGGTGTGATGCGTGGCGTTGAGTTGTCTGGTGACCCGCAGCTTGCCGCCTACGATCAGGCGCTTCCCATGCAGGCGCGGTTCGATGACCGGAGACCCCAGTCGATCTGGCGCACCGTTGCCAGACGCCATGCAGATGCCGTGCAGGTGAACTGACATGAAAAAGGGCGGCTCTTGAGAGCCGCC
>JANQMQ010000649.1 GCA_028279995.1 Candidatus Phaeomarinibacter sp.
GCGTCCCCCGCCGCTACCCGCACAAGACGGCGACCCGCGTGGGGGACGCTGTCCTCCGCGTCGGAGCCAGGCAGCACAAAGATGGTTTCCGTCAGCTCCTTGAAGGGCTGCACGTGGTCGCGGGTGTAGGCCACGCGGTCTTCAAGGAAGGACCCCAGCACATCTTCCCCTGCCGGACAGACGGCCACGCAGTAGGCCGCCTTGTAGTTCGGCTTGAACGACAGGCTCTGCCAGACAGATGAGGTTTCACCGACCGTCACCCGCGAACGGTAATCATCGCGGTCCTTGGCCTCCACCACCTGGTCCACCCAGTCGATGAACCCGCCCATGAAGTCCCGGTAGTTATGGGCATAGCAGGCTGAGAAGTTGAATGACCCGTCCATGCCGATGGCTTCCACGGGACACGCCGAAACGCACAGTTTGCAGTCAATGCAGGGATTGTAGTCGAGGGCGGCGCTGTCCTGCGTCACCTCATGGGCAATCAACACCGTATCCAGCAATATGAAATTGCCGAACCGGGGATGGATGACATTGCGGTGCAGGCCCATCTTGCCGATACCTGCGGCCTCCGCGATGGGCTTGTGGTGGATGGGAATCGTGTCGCCGGGAGCGTTCTGCATTTCCATGGGGAAGGCGGCAACCGCATTCATTGCGTCATAGCCTTCATCCGTCAGCTTGCGGACAAGCTTGCGCGCTACGTGATTCACCTCGTCATAGGTTTCGTGGAACTCGTGGTTGGCGATGGAGCGCGTCGTGCTTTGCACGGCTGTGCGGTTCATGCGGCAGCAAATGCTCACCAGTGTCTTCACCTGCGGCATCAGCCTGGTGATTTTTCCAATCTGTGGCTGCAGTTCTTCGCGGGTGACCGCAACAAAACCTACGTCATCGGCGCCACACTCCATCACCAGCGCCTTGAGCCAGTCGGAGTCGATTGTCGCACCAGTCTTGGCTGCCTGTCTGGCGGCGGCATTTTCGCGGTAGCGGATGATGGCTTGCTGGTCTTCGAGCGCCATAAGTAAATTCCTAATAGTGTATATACATATTTTATGATGCAAGGAGCTGCCAGGCTTGTGAGCCGGTGTGTCAGACGGGAGCCAGGGAAAGATCGGTCAGCAGGTCGCGGGCATCTTTCCAGCGTGTTTTGCCAATGTGGGTCGTAAGACGGGCCTGGGCGTCGCGCCACAGGGGAATGGCCTTTGCCAGCAATGCATCGCCCTTAGGCGTGATAACCGGCACTTTCGTGCGCGGGGCCTTGCCCTTTTGCATCTCAATGAGGCCCATCTCCGCCAGCAGCTTGAGGTTGCGGGTCAGGGTTGAGCGTTCCATGGCGAGAAAGTCGGCCATGTCACCGATGGACAGCTCCGCTTCGTACTTGGCCGTCACCAGAAGCGTGAACTGGGTGATCTTGATGCCCAGCGGGCGCAGCGCCGCATCATAGGCGCGAGTCACGCCCCGGGCTGCCATGCGCGTGCGCAACGCTGCGCAGTTCCGGCCGATATCCAGCAGTTCTTTTCTGTCTTTGGGTGTCGGCACGGGCACATCCTTTGTTTCGTAATATGTATATGCATATTCAAATGCTGATTGCAAGGGTGCCATCATGACAGGAGGGACATCGGGAGCGCCGCCGTGGCAGCGTGGCCGTTGCGATCAGAAACTGTATCGAGCGCCGCTCATGAGCAGCGCTCCCGTTACGGATGGTCTTCGGCTCTGGCATAAGACGATGGCGCGAGGCGTTACCTCGCAGACTTCCATCGCAGCCCTGCTACCGGTCACGCTTGCGTTCAGGCGCGGGATCAGTCCGCACGTCCTGCCACGC
>JANQMQ010000650.1 GCA_028279995.1 Candidatus Phaeomarinibacter sp.
TCAGGTCGAAGGCCATGCCGTTGCCGCTGGCGCCATGCTGCTGCTTGTTTCTGATATCCGGGTTGCAGCGCCCGGCGACTATCGCGTCGGGTTTTCAGAGGTCGGCATCGGAATGTCCCTGCCCGGCCTGCCGCTGGCGCTTGCCCGACATCGCCTCACGCCACAATGGATGACGCGCGCCACGGCGCTGGGAAATCTATTGCCTCCCGACGCGGCCAGAGAGGCAGGCTTTCTTGACGAAGTCACTGAAAATGTGGGCGAGGCAGCCGAGACCGCCGCCAGTGCACTGGCTGCCTTGTCTCGGGACGCATATGTGCAAACGGCGGCAACACTGCGTGCCGCCGCCGTTCAGGACATGAAGAAGTCGCTAGGTTTGCGCTAGGAGCGGATCAGGCGGTAGCCGTAGATCAGCGCACAGGCACCGGCAACAGCAACGGCAAACTGGCCAAGGAGCCCGGCGAAGGCCACACCGACAAGGCCAAGGACAAAGTTGAGAGCCACGGCGCCACCGATGCCCAGAATGATGTTCGTCAGAAGACCGTGGTCAGCCTTCATGATCTTCTCGGCAATCCAGCCTGCAAGACCACCTACGATGATCCACATGATAATGCCCATATCCACTCTCCCGTTTGACTTTGATTCCGTGCCCAAAAGCGTATGACACACATGCGTCTGCGGCTAGGATGCGGCGCAACACAAATCCGGTCATCTAGATGAACAAAACCAGCGACCAAGAGACACTCGCTTTCTATGACGAGAAAGCCGCGACCTACGCTCAGAAGCAACGCGAAGCCGAGTTGCCCGCTTCCTTTGAGCGGTTTGTCCTGGCACTGCCACCTGCGGCACATGTATTGGATCTAGGGTCCGGTGACGGCCACTTTTCCGTAGAGCTGAAGAGACGCGGCTTCGGCGTCACGGCAATGGATGGATCTACGGGCCTTGCAGCCATTGCCGGCAAACGCCTGAAGCATCCGGTTCGCGTGGCCCGTTTTGACGAGCTTGCCGACGTGGGTGCCTTCGACGGGGTATGGGCCCATACCTCGATCCATCATGCACCGCTTGACGCTCTGCCGGACGCCGTCGCGCGCATCCATCGTGCTCTCAGGCCGGGTGGCCTTTTCCATATGTCGGTCAAGACAGGCAAACCCGCAGGTCGTGACAGGCTTGGCCGCTTCTACTGCTATCCATCGCGCACGGATATCGAGTCGGCACTCACCATAGCAGGCAGCTGGCAGGAAACCGTTTTTGAAACGACCCACCGCAAAGGCTATGACGGCGTGGCGACCGACTGGATTATTCTCTTTGCACGGAAGATGGCATGACCACGATCTACATCGACGGCGATGCATGTCCGGTAAAAACGGAAACCATCAACATCGCCGAGCGGCATAACCTCAAGGTCTTTCTGGTCTCCAACTCAGGTATGCGCACCGGCAACCATCCGCTGGTGAAGAACATTCTCGTGTCAGACGGAGCGGACGCAGCGGACGACTGGATCGCTGATGAAATTGGTGCCGGCGATATCGCCATCACTGCTGACATTCCCCTTGCCGCGCGCTGCCTGGAGAAAGACGCGCGCGTTCTAGGCCCGGACGGGCGTGCCTTCACGCCGCAGAACATCGGCTCCGCCCTCGCCTCACGCGAGTTGAACCGGCACCTCAGAGAAACGGGTGTGATGACAGGCGGGAACGCACAATTCTCCAAGGGAGATCGGTCGCGGTTCATGAACCAGTTAGATCAACTGATCCGAAAATCCGTTTGACCGATCCACAAATCGCCTGCCCCAATCCCGCCACACAATGAGCACATTTCAGGCATGCGATTTTTTTAATCCGCCGCACTCCCGCCCGCGTACTTGTTTCTGCAGCTCATTGAAGAAGCTGCACCGGTTCCCGCCAGCGCTTCCCCCGCCTGGCGGTGCACGAACCGGCATGTGTAACAAGTAGCCCCAACAGGAGCGCCTTAATGATGAAATCCCCCCGCACGTCACTCGCCTTGACCCTGGCCGCAACCGCCGGCCTGATCGCTGGTCCGGCGCTGGCGGGCTCATCCGGATATGGTTCCAAGGACAAGGCTGAACCGGCCGCGATGACAGAAGCCGCTGTGCAGATGGACGTGGTTGATACCGCCATCGCCGCTGACGGCTTCAACACCCTGGTCACCGCCGTGCAGGCAGCCGGTCTGGTGGAAACGCTAAAGGGCGAAGGTCCGTTCACCGTGTTCGCACCGACTGATGCCGCTTTCGCTGCTCTGCCCGAAGGTGCGCTTGACGGCCTTCTTGCAGACACTGACGCGCTGGCCGGTGTGCTTACCTACCACGTGGTCTCAGGCAAGGTCATGGCTGGCGATATCGCCGGGAAGGTGACCACGACTGCAACCGTCAACGGCGCCGACGTGACAATTGATGCGACCGGCGACGCACCGACCATTAACGGCGCAACCATCGTCACGACAGACGTGGAAACATCCAATGGCGTGATCCACATCATCGATGCTGTGATCCTGCCGCCGGCGGAATAAGTCGCACCCATGTTTTGGGCGGCAGCTTCTCTTGGGAAGCTGCCGCCCTTTGCGTTTCGAAGACTGAAAGAACCGCGCCTAAAGACCGGAGAAGTCGGCGTCCCGCTTCTCCCGAAACGCCGCGAGCGCTTCGCGATTTGCAGGGCCCTTGCCAAGCTCCTCAAAGGCAATCTGCTCCCGGTTGTGAGCCGCGCGGACCTGATCGTTACGCGCTTCCAGCAACAGCCTCTTCGTGGCAACAAGGGAGGCAACCGGCATACCTGCAATGGGCGCTGCATACGCACGTGCCGCTTCCAGGGCACCCCCTTCCGGTGCGATTTCATCAATCAGCCCGATTTCAAGCCCCCGATCCGCAAACACCCATTCGGCAGTGAACAGCAACCGCGTGGCATTCGCCCAGCCGATACGCGCCGGCAGGAGATAAGAGTTGCCGGCCTCGACAGTAACGCCAAGCGTCGTGAACGGCGCACGCAGCCGCGCCTTCTCATCCATCACCACGAAGTCACAATAGGGCAGCATCGTCAGACCGATGCCCACCCCCAGACCGTTGACAGCCGCCGCCAGCGGCTTGTCGAATTCCTCGAGTGCCTGGCGGAAGCGGCGGAACCCGTGCTGACCGCCATCGGTGAACTCCGGCGGGTTGTCCATCTCGTCGAGATCATGCCCCGCCGTAAACGCGCGGCCCTGTCCGGTCAGAATGACAACCGCGACATCCTTGTCAGTAGGCGCCGCCCGCAACGCATCGCCGACCGCCTCATAGAGTGCCGCATTCATGGCATTGAGATTGTCCGGACGGTTGAATGTCAGAACCCGTACGCGACCATCCGTCTCGATCTTCAGAATGTCAGAACTCATGCCACGTCCTCCACCCGATCGGGATGCCCGGACCAGCTCCACGCCATACTGGGCCGGGAGACGCCCAGCATCATGCCGCCGAGGGCCGGCGGGTGCAGCCACATCTGATCCGCCGTCTTGTCTGCGCCCCGGCCATCCGGGCGATCAAGCGTATGCCCTGCATTGTGTGCCTTGGCGCGCGCCTCAATGTCGAGCATATGCGCGCTTTCGCAGAACGCCATGTAGTAGCAGACGCCCTCCTTGGCGAAGTAGCGCCCCATGGTCTTGTCTGCGTCCGTCGGGCTGATGACTTCAAAGCGGTGCAGACGCTGCGGGTCAAACAGTGTCAGCGTGCCGGTGTAACCAAAATTGTCCGACGAGATGTGTTCAAACCCGGCGGCATCAAGTCCGAACGTATCCACGAAGAGTTTCACGGCGCCCGGCTCGTCCTTCACCAGCAGGGTCGCTTCATAGAGAAAGGAAGCGTCTCCCACCTGTTCACGATCCTCATCAGGCGAGATCACGAAGCGCACTGTCACCCCTTCCACCTGTAGCGAGACATATAGCTGCCCGCCTTCCGCTTGAACCTCGGCATCACCGGCAGATAGACGCTTTTCGAGCCCCGGAAGGTCAGTGGTGGAAATGCCCGCTGCAAACATATGCGCCCGGCCCCGTGCCTTGAGCGTGCTTTCCGCAACGCCGGTTCCATCCGGCTCGAGAAGTTCCACACAGGAGGTGCCGAGCCTCAATGTCTTGCGTTTTGCACCAAGAGCGGCCACGGCATCGTTTCCCGCTTCCTCGGCCCCCAAAAGCGTCTTCCATTTGTCCGCAGCATCCGCTGCGTCCGGCACCAGAAGCTGCACCCGGTCGATGTCCTTGAGCATCCGCGACGCCCTCCCTCACCTGAGTCTTGTTTTGCCGCCAGCATAGGCCTGCCGCCGAAAACCGCCAAATTCCGGGCGCTCTTGCATCAAAAAGCGCGGCATGGGAGTTTCCTTTCCGAACCCTGTATATGGTTGCCAGACCAACCATCCGACCCGAGGCCGAGCACTATGTTTGTCAATTTCTTCCACGAGCTGAAAAGCGCCGGAATGCCGGTGTCCCTGCGCGAATATCTGACGCTGCTGGAAGCGATGGATGCGGATGTCATCGACCGCGAAGTCGAGGATTTCTATTACCTGTCGCGCTCGGCATTGGTGAAGGACGAGAAGAACCTCGACAAATTCGACCAGGTGTTCGGCCACGTCTTCAAAGGTCTTGAAAGCCTGGGCGAAGGTGATGTGTCGGAGATTCCCGAAGACTGGCTGAAGGCGCTTACGGAAAAATTCCTGACCGAAGAAGAGAAGGCCGAGATCGAAGCCCTGGGCGGCTGGGAAAAGATCATGGAGGAGCTCAAGAAGCGCCTCGAGGAACAGGAAAAGCGCCACGAGGGCGGCAACAAGATGATCGGCACCGCCGGCACCTCACCGTTCGGTGCGGAAGGCTACAATCCCGAAGGCGTCCGCATCGGCCAGAAGGAAGGCCGCCACGGCAAGGCTGTGAAGGTCTGGGACAAGCGCGAATACAAGAACCTGGATGACTCAATCGAGCTTGGCACCCGTAACATCAAGGTCGCCCTGCGCCGCCTGCGCAAATGGGCTCGCGAAGGCGCGGCGGAAGAACTCGATCTGGATCACACCATCAAGTCGACCGCCGACAAGGGCTATCTCGACATCCAGCTGATCCCCGAGCGCCGCAACACCATCAAGACACTGCTGTTCTTTGATGTCGGCGGCTCCATGGACCCGCACATCAAGGTGTGTGAAGAGCTGTTCTCAGCCGCCCGCACCGAGTTCAAGAACATGGAGTATTTCTACTTCCACAACTGTCTGTATGAAGACGTTTGGAAGGACAACCGCCGTCGCCACAACGAAAAGATGTCGACCTGGGACGTGCTGCACAAATATCCGTCCGACTACAAGGTCATCATCGTCGGTGACGCATCCATGAGCCCCTACGAAATTACCTATGCCGGTGGGTCGGTGGAGCACTGGAACGAAGAGCCGGGCGGCGTGTGGCTGGAGCGTCTCCAGCAGGTTTATGAAAACGTGGTGTGGCTCAACCCGGTCGCCGAGCGCCATTGGGAATACACACCCTCCATCGAGATCATGCGCCAGATCGTGGGCGACCGCATGTTCCCGCTGACGCTGGATGGTCTTGACCGCGCCATGCGGGAACTCTCCCGTTGAATGACACGGCCCGTCCCGAAACTGAACGGGCGAGTTTCCAGTTCTCGATTGAAGGACGCCGCGTGGCGTGGCTGGACTTGTGGCTCTTCACGCCGCTGGCCCTGCCCTACTTCTCGGAAATCTACATCACCATCCTGAAGTTCGCCCATTTCCAGATGGGACTTGCAGGCGGCTTCCCCGGCTTCGCGCCCCTGCACTGGGTCTTCATCAACACGACAGGCATCCTGGCGGTGCTCTGGGCCTGCATTCGCATACGCTACCCACTCCGCGATCTGGCCCTGGCAGATGCGTATGCACGTATTCTCGTTGCGGCCATCCTTGTGTTCTGGATCTGGCAGGGCGCCACACCCCTGCTGACCCTGTTCGTCATCACCGAAATCGGCGGGGCCCTCTACGTCGTCTGGCCTCGCAGGGCTGCCTAGAGTACGCTCATAGCTCGCGCATCATCCAACATCATGCCGATCCGGTCCTGCCCCCAGTACCGGTGCGTCCTGCCGCCTGCATCAAACGCAAAGAAAGGCACCCCGAAAACCTGATCCTTTTCGATCATGGGCGTATATGTCTCGACCATCTCGGCACGCAGTGTTGTGCCTGTCATGGCAGCTCTCGCCGCCTCGGCATTAAGGCCAATATCGGACGCAATAGCTGCTATTACATCCGGGTCCTCAAGAGACAGGCATTGCGTCCATCTTGCCCGCGCAGCCGCCTGGGCAAAGGACAGTCCCTTGCCCTGCCGCTTGGCATATTCGGCGACGTTGTGGACGGGCTCCCAGCTGTCCACATCCACCGGCGGCATAAGGGTAAGCCCCATGCGCGCCGCCAGACGCGCCACATCTTCAATCAGATAGGTCAGCCGGGGCGGGTTTGCCGCCGGATCACCAAATACTGTCCCCTGCGCAAAGCCGGTGAGCGGGATGGGATCAACAGCAATGCCGTCACACAGCAGCTGCTCAGCGGCCAGCCAGACATAGGGGCTGCGGAGAAAGAAATAGAAACGGATGGGCGTATTTGATGCAGTCATGTCGAAGCATACGTCTTGGCGCGACACTTGGATGATCAGTCTTGACATGTTACGTTTCATGTAACAAATAAAGTTACATGAAACGTAACAGCCAACTTTCGGTAACCCTGCATGTACTTCTGCATCTGGCAGACAGGAAAACACCCATCACCTCCAAGGTGCTCGCCGGTGCGTTGCATACAAACCCTGTCGTGATCCGTCGGATGATCGGCAAGTTGCGTGATGCCGGACTGGTGGAATCCCATAAGGGCCATAATGGCGGCTGGGTTCTTGTGCAGAGCCCCGCGAGTATTTCACTCAAGGATGTGTATGGCGCGTTGGGAAGCCCCGGACTGCTTGCCCTCTCCCACCGCACGGAAAACCCGGACTGTCTGGTTGAGCAGGCCGTGAACGCGTCTCTTGGTGAAGCTTTCCAGGAAGCCGAAGCCAGGCTGCTCAGGCAGTTCGGCAAAGTGACGCTATCTGCCCTTCTACAGGATGTGCATAAGGCAGCCGGGCGTGTTCCTCACCTGTGCACGAAGGAAAAGGCCGCATGAACAGCTTGTTGAAAATGTTCGAAGACCCTGAAGCTGTCGCTCAGTATCAGGACGGGCCAGCACGCTTCGTGCCGGGGCTCGAAAGCCTGCACCGGATGAGCAACGTTTTGCTGGCGGAACGCGCACCTGATGACGCAGAGGTGCTGGTGCTTGGGGCCGGCGGCGGCATGGAATTGAGAGCGTTTGCGCAGGCCCACTCCGGCTGGCGGTTTACCGGCATCGATCCGGCTGAAGAAATGTTGAACCTGGCAAGTACAACTCTCGGGCCTCTGGGCGAGCGGGTATCCCTGATTAAGGGATATGCGCACGATGCACCCGACGGGCCTTTTGATGCCGCTGCATGCCTGCTGACACTTCACTTCCTGCCACGTGAGGAACGTATTGAAACGGCCGCTGAAATTCACAGGCGGCTTAAGCCTGGCGCGCCCTTCGTGGTTGCCCATTCAAGTTTTCCGCAAGACGGTGAAGAGCGCAGCCGCTGGCTGTCGCGATATGCTGCTTTCGCGGTGGCCTCTGGGGCTGAACCCTCCATGGCCGAGAATGCCCGCGCTTCGGTCGCAGCCTCTTTGGGTGTTCTGTCTCCGGAGGAAGATGAGGATGTGCTGCGTCAGGCAGGTTTCATGGATGTGACGCCCTTTTACGCCGCATTCACCTGGCGCGGCTGGGTAGCTTACGCCTGAAGACGAACCTCTTTTCAGATCAATGAAAGTCCCGGCTCTTGGGCAGCATTCGCCGTACGGCGCGCGGCATCTGTTTGGGGCGCTGACGGAAGTGCTGCTCGATGGCTTCTGCGCGGGCTGCCCGCCCTTCCGCACGGCGGGCCGTGATCTCCCGTGGGTCTTCACCGGGACGGCGTACCTCATCTGCATTCGCTATGGCGGCATCACCAAAGTCCGTAATGGCATCGCGGCCCTCTGAGAGTGTGCCCAGCAGATGTGTCAGGTCTTCGAGATGGTCTGCCACAATATGAATGACCTGCCCCTGCTTCTGAACGTGCCCGCGCACCCCCAGCACTCGCGCGCCCAGCACGATCTTGCGATAGGTCTCGAATACCGGCGGCCAGACAATGATGTTCGCCACACCGAACTCATCCTCCAGCGTGG
>JANQMQ010000670.1 GCA_028279995.1 Candidatus Phaeomarinibacter sp.
CGCGCCAGTGCCGGTCCAGCACCAGGGCCGGAAAAGGTTCGGTGCTCTTCAGCACGGTTTCGAGGACCTGCCGGATATAGCTTGCGTCCGGCGCTTCCAGTGCCGTCTCGCGATAGGCGGGCGCGAAGCCCGCGGCAAGCAGCATGGGGTTGCGGGCGCGCAGGGGAATGTCGAGGGCATCCGCAAGCGTATCCACCATCTGGCGGCTGGGCTTGGCGCGGCCTGACTCGAGGAACGAAACGTGGCGGGACGACACATCGCCGCGCACGCTCAACTGCAACTGGCTCAGCCCCCTGATCCGCCGCCACAGGCGCAGATGATCGCCGAAAGTCTCGGGTTCGGTTCCTTCAAGCGTGGCCGGATTTGCAAGCACATCGTTCATTCTGGTCTCCCGAGGCAGTCAAGACGGCAGTCAGGGCGGTACAAGTATGGCTCTCATATTAGGAGGCCGCCTTCAGCATACACTTACCTGTCAGGTAAGGCGGATAATGCCGGGTCAGCCGGATCCGCAGGGTGCCATTCGTCAGACAAAGGAGCAGTTTTGTGCCGAAAACACCCACTCCATGGGACATTCCCGCCTTTAAAACTGCGCGTGTTCCGGCCAGTATGGCGCCAACTGCTTCGCGCAATCGGGGATGGATATGAGCTGGCAACCTTCTCAGGACGCAGACTGCGATAACCAGACGGCTTGTGCACCGGTGCGGGCAGTCATCACGCCCAAGCCAAAGGACATTGGCGGATTTGAAGTGCGGCGTGTGCTGCCTTCCATTGAAGCCCGGTCCATCGGGCCCTTCGTCTTCTTCGATCATATGGGACCGGCGGTGATGCCTCCCGGTCAGGGCATTGATGTGCGGCCGCACCCGCATATCGGGCTTTCCACCCTGACCTGGCTGTTCGATGGCTCGTTGATGCATCGCGACAGTGTCGGCGCGGTTCAGGAAATCAAGCCCGGCGAGGTCAACTGGATGACTGCTGGCTCGGGCATCGTGCACTCCGAGCGGTCTCCGGATCATTTCCGCGAGAGTGAAGCGCGCATTGAAGGTATCCAGACATGGCATGCGCTGCCCGCGGAAGATGAAGAGATCGACCCCAGCTTTGAGCATTATGCGCTGGAAGACATTCCTGTGGTGGATCATGGCGGCGTGCGCGTGGCGCTGATCGCCGGTGGCGCCTTCGGCATGGTATCGCCGATGAAGGTCTATTCGGAAACACTGTATGCGGATGTTCGCATGCAGGCCGGAACCCAGTTTGGTGTCCCGGCTGGCCCTCAGGAGCGCGCTGTTTATATTGTGGACGGAGAAATCGAACTAGGTGGTGAGACGTTCGGCAAGATGCAGATGCTGGTGCTGGAAGAAAACGTAACGCCAGCCATAACTTCGCCACAGGGCGCCCATCTGATGGTCATCGGCGGCGCTCCGATTGGCCCTCGCAAGCTCTGGTGGAATCTGGTGTCCACCCGGCCTGAGCGTATTGAACAGGCAAAAGAGGACTGGAAAGAGGGCCGCTTTGCCAAGGTGCCCGGCGAAGACGAATTCATTCCGCTTCCGGAGACATAAAAATGACACTCGTCCGTCTCTTCAGCGCTCTTGTTGTTGCTGCCTTTGTAGTTGCGCCTGCCTCCGCACAGGACTTCAACTCAGCCCCCGTGCCAGACAGCATCACCACCAAATATGGTGAGACGCGCGCCTATTTCCGCGACTGGCTGGCGGTCTGCACGCCGGGCGAGGATGAGTGCAGGGCCGTTGCCTATGCGGGCAAGGTCGGCCATGTGGGGGACTATCAGTTCTATGTCCGCTCCGGGCTCGTGGGCCTCGACTACGAGATGCAATTCGTCCCGGTGGCGGTGATGGCCGACACGTCGAGCCCGATGGAAATCAGTGTTGATGGCGACGCGCTAGGCAGCTTCGAGTTCGGGGCCGACGACGGGTATTACCGCAACGGCAACGTGGTGAACGAGTTCACCTTCGGCCAGTCGCGCAGCAATCTCGACATGCTGCCTGCTATGAAGGCCGGGTCGACCATGGTGGTCCGCTTCACGGATGAAAACGGTGAAACGGGGAACGTGCAGTTCTCCCTCTTTGG
>JANQMQ010000672.1 GCA_028279995.1 Candidatus Phaeomarinibacter sp.
CCTGGCGGCAATGGAGGGGGTGAAAGTCACACCGATGGACTACGCGGGCAATGGCGACATGCTGTACATCGCATGGGAAACAGTCGCGACACTGCATGGGTCGCAACGGACCTACCGCGGTGTGGACCGCTTTCGCATCAAGGATGGCATGGCGGTGGAGGAGCATGTGATCTTCGATTCCGCAGTGTTGACGCCCGAAGGCCGCGGGGGCATCGAGTACACACCGGAATGAACCTGCACCGGCAAAAACACGTGCGACGAGACGGATGTCGTCAAAACACGGAGGAGTGTGATCTGGCCTAACAACTCAGAATGCACGGCATCCACCAGGATCACTCTGGCGGAGCCGGGCATTTCTTATAGTGCCTGCCAGATGATGGCGGCGCCTGTCAGTATGACAACGGCGGAGAAGACCTGCGTAAGAAGATTGCGGCGGGCGGCCAGAGCGCTTGAGGCTCGCTGGCCGACAAATCCACCCACAGCACCACCAAAGAACATGGCAACCGCCACCGGCCAGTTGACCAGACCGGAAACCGCATAGTTGGCGGCTGTTGTGGCGCCGAAAGCGAGGACGGCAACAAGCGATGTGCCGACCGCAATCTGCATGGGCATGCGGGTCGAGGCCATGAGGCCCGGTGCGATGAGAAACCCGCCGCCAATGCCGAAGAAACCGGCCGCGGTGCCTGCACCAAAACCGAACGGGATGAGACGGGGCAGCAATTCGCGCGCGGTCTTGAGGGTCAGCCGCACGTCCGGTCTGTCTTCGCCACGCCTGGGCACCAGCATCCAGATTGCGATGAGGATCATCGCCCCGCCGAACGCCGCCAGCAGAGCATCGCCATCAATGGCTTTGCCGATGCTGGACCCCGCATAGGCACCCAGAACACCGGCGATGGAAAACACCATGGCGCAGCGCCACTTGACCGTGCCGGCCCGCGCATGGGCCACAAGCCCGCTGGCCGCATTGGCCGCAACGCCGACGGCCGCCGTTCCGATTGCCAGATGCGGCGTGCCGACGCCGACCACATACAGCAGCAGCGGTACCGCGAGAATGGACCCGCCGCCGCCGACAAGGCCGAGAACAAATCCCACCAGCACACCGCTGAGTGCGGCAAGCGCCAGCAGCGCCGGATCAGCCGTCACCAGAGCCAGCAGGTCAGCAATCATGTCTACGCTTTCACCGGCCCGCTGTCAGGCACGGAAGGCAAGCGGTTCCACGGCATGACCGTAAGAAGCTTCGCCATGCCGCACCAGCCGGACGCACCGGCAAAGAAAAGACCGGCACCGACAAATGCCGACAGGCCGAAGAAGCCCGGCGCGACGGTGAAGCCGAGAAGAATGCCCAGCATCACCAGGCCGCCGGCCGTCATCTGCACCTGGCGCATGATTTCAAGCGGGGCCTTCGGCGTCTTCTCCACGTCAAGACCGGCCTTTTTCCAGGCGTCGAGGCCGCCGGTCAGCACATAGGCCGTGCCTGGCACGCTGGCGGCGAGATGCGCTGCATGGGCCTGGGTGCGGGCACCGGAGCGGCAATGGAAAATGGCGTCGTCCCCTTCGGTCGCGAGATCCTGAGGCAGGGAGGACGCCGGGACACAGCGTGCGCCGACGATACGCTCGCGCAGATGTTCGTCGCGCTCGCGCACATCAATCAGGCGTGTGCCTTTGGCGACCATCACATGCGCGTCTTCGGGTGTCAGGGGATGAAGTGTCATTTCGTGCGTTCCTTCCTGGTTGCAGGCTCATCAGGCCCGCAGAACATGTCGTGCAGCAGCAGCACCAGCCGCTCCACACGGCTGTCACTGATCCGGTAGAGGATGGACTGCGCCTCGCGCCGGGTGTCGACCATGCCGTCATCGCGCAGGATGGCGAGATGCTGGGAGAGGGCGGATTGTGACAGCCCCACATCCTCGGCCAGCGCGCCGACCGACGCCTCACCGACTTCAATCAACCGGCACAGCACGAGCAGCCGCCGCTCATTGGACATGGCTTTTATGAAAGCCGCCGCTTCTGCCGCTTTCGCTGCCATGTCCTGAGCCTGACCGGCACCGGGGGCTGTTTTGGTCATCATTGTCGCATCCTTGTATTAGATATTGCTAATTTAGAATACTCTAATATATTAGTCAAGTTAGGTAACACAGTCAGTAAGTGGAGTGCGTAATGATTCCCGATCCGCAGATTGAGGCCTTCTTCGACCCTCAAACCAACACGGTGAGCTATCTCGTCTGGGCGGAGGACGGCCCGGAGGCCGCCATCATCGATCCGGTGCTCGACTACGATCATGCGAGCGGGGCCATCCACACGAAGACGGCGGACGCGATGCTGGCCACCGCCAAGACACACGGCCTCAAGATTGAGTGGATTCTGGAGACCCATGCCCACGCCGACCATCTGTCCGCCGCGCCCTATCTCAAGGAGGCCACCGGCGCGCGTATTGCCATTGGCGAACACATCACCGACGTGCAGTCGATCTTCGCGCCCGTTTTCGGCGCTCAGGATGTAAGCGGCACGGGTGCCGAGTTTGATCTGCTGCTTGCTGACGGGGAACACTTCAGCATCGGCAATCTGGAAGCTGAAGTAATGCACACTCCCGGCCACACTCCGGCCTGTATCTCCTACAAGATTGGAGATGCGGTGTTTGTCGGCGACACCCTCTTCATGCCGGACTACGGCACCGCGCGAACAGACTTCCCCGGCGGCGATGCAAGGACCCTGTACAGGTCGATCCAGCGCATTCTGGACCTGCCGCCGGACACCCGCCTCTTCATGTGCCACGACTATCTGCCGACGGACGGGCGCACTCTCCATGCCTGGGAAAGCACTGTGGTTGATGAGCGGGCCCGCAACGTACATGTGCACAATGGCACGACCGAGGAGGACTTCGTTGCCATGCGTGAAGCGCGTGACAAGACACTGCCCGCACCGAAGCTGTTGCTACCATCGGTTCAGGTCAACATCCGCGCCGGGCATCTGCCGCCCGCCGACGACAACGGCACGACCTATCTGCGGATTCCGGTCAAGCCGGCTGCATAGCCAAGCGCACAGGAAGAGGGCAGGAACTCGGGCTACCAGTTCTGCGTCCCCGCAGCGCCCTTAATCGGGCCCTTTATCGCGGAGGTGACCCAGCCGGCGTAATACCCACCCGGCTGGGGCGTCACCTTTTCATCGCCCACATAGCACGCGTCGACACGCGCGGGATAAAACGCGATCCATCCGGCAATACGTGCCATGTCGGGGTCCAGATCATCCAGCGGGTCGGGATAGGCGAAGGCTGCGTGCTCCACTCGCGCGCCCGGCAGCACCAGGTCATAGTGGACCGCAGCACCCTTCCACTCGCACACGGTCACATAGTCCGTTTCGCGCAGTACGCCGTCGACAACATCTTCAGGCGGCACAAAGTAGACAGGCGCACCCGCTGTTTCGACGACACGCAGAGCCCGGTCACTCGTGGCAATCACCTGACCGGCATGCTCAACGCGCACCGGTCCCATCCCGTCGCGCAGCTCCGGTGGACGGGGATAGTCCCAGACGGATTCCTCACCGTCCGACACCGGCTCAATCTGGGACGGACGCACGCTCTGGCGCCAGGCATCACGCCCGGCACCGACGCGCGCAAGAAGCCACTGCTTGTCAGGAAGATTTGCCATCATTCATCTGCCTACGGATAGACTGCCAGTGTCTGCTCACTGACGGCGGCCGCCTGACCCTCCGGGGTCCACAGTGTCGTTACATGATGACCAAAGCCGTCACGCAGCGACGTCAGCCGCGTGTGGATCAGCCACCAGCCACTCTCTTCCACCGGCTGCGGCGGCTCGAACAGCGACACCGACCACGCCACGGTGCTGGACTTGGCCAGACCCGGCATTACGCCGATGGCAGGGGAGGGGATGGCGTCGGAGAACAGAACGCTGAGCTCCTCAATGCCGATCTGACCGTCCCGCGCACGCAGCCAGGTCAGACTGTCGGTCTCGGACGACCCGGAATACGGGATCGCCCCACGCACCCAGCGGAACTCGAAGTGCTGCAGGAATTTCGGCATCAGCCCATCCACGTAAGGGGCAGACTCAATCGTTTCGGGACCCGGCGTGCCGTCCGGCGGAGAGGGTGGGGGCACCCGGTCGACGCTGTCCAGCGGCATCCCGAAAATCGCCCGCGTCGTGGCCACCCGCTCGTCATTCTGGAATCCGATGGCGCGGATCTGAGTCAGGTTGCGACCATCGCGCTCCATCGAGGGCTCAAAGCGCAACGGGCCGGGACCCGACGGGCGCACAAAGGTGGTCTGCAGCGCCCGCAGCCGCCGGTCCGGGCTTGCAAGGTGGCGGGCCGCCATCAGGCCAAGGGCAGCAACCAGCCCGCCAAAGGCAGCCCGGCCCTGCAGCCAGTCATCCGTGAGCGAATAGATGGTGGCATCACCATCGCGCTGGAAATCTGTGGTGAGCTTTTCAAGTGTCGTGAGCATGGGCGCTGCTTTCTCATGTATTTCCGTTGAACTTGGCGCAAAAGTCACAAGAAGCAAGCGGCGCAGGGCACGGTGGCAGACGTCGTGAGTGCCAACAGCCAATTTGATCCACGT
>JANQMQ010000690.1 GCA_028279995.1 Candidatus Phaeomarinibacter sp.
CTGGGCAGGCCGCAAGTTCACAGGCGATCACCTCTACGACCTGTCCGCCCCCGTCGGCGAGGAGCCGGATCGGGCCGACAGCACCGACACAAAGACCTACCTCGATCTCCTGCGGCACGCGCTGGATGATGTGGAAGCCCCGCAGGAGCAGTATGACCGGCTGGGCATCAGCTAGAGCGCCGGGAGCTCGATCTTCCGCATCTGCGCCGAGTTGTTCAGTGCCGTGAGGATGGCGCCCTCAATGTTGCGGGCCCACGAGTCAGTGACGTCTTCCACATGGGAGTGCAGCTCGATCAGCAACTCACGCAACGCATCATTGGTTACGTTGAGCGCACTGATGGTCAGCACCTCATCCGTCCCATGCCCGGCGGACCCGACACGGTTCTGCAGATCACCAGAGAGATGCGGTGTCGCATCGCGGAAGATGGCGCGAAACGCTTCATTCTCCTTCACTCGCACATCGGCCCCGCGCTCATACTCAATGCCCGCACAATACATGAGCAAACCAACGACGGACGCACTGCCCGTCGAGTAGGTCGCGTTGAGGTTGGGCGCGATCTCCATGAGCATCGTGCCGAACCCGCCATTGAGAAGGTCATTTGCTTCCGGTCGCATCAGTTCGCCTCCTCAAAACTTGTGAGCAGCTTGGCTGCCACGATTTCATTGTGCTTGGCCGTGCAGAACAGACCGGAAAACGCCAGGATCGGGTCCTTGTTGTCCCCAGTCGCATATTCGTGGCTGGAGGATATCCAGATGCCCAGCCCCTTGATGTTGGAGAACAGCTCCCACCAGGCGAGTGCTGCAGGGTCAGCCCGCAGCCCCGACTCCCGTTCCCAGATGGCAATGCCTTCATCGCGTGCAATGAGCGACGCCGGCATATTCGGGTCCGTCGCCGCCCAGATAGGGTCCAGCGCCCACGCCAGGTCCTCCAACGGGTCACCCAGATGGCACATCTCCCAGTCGAGCACGGCGGTAAAATCGCCCTGCTCGTCACTCATGAAATTGCCGATGCGGTAGTCCCCGTGAATGACGGACAGTTTCTGGGCGGGCGGCGGCGGAGACCGCCGCAGCTTGCGGATGGCCGCACGTGCAATCGGGTGCGGCTCAAGCTGGTCGCCGTCGATGACACCTTCCCAGTAATCAAGTTCCTTCTGCCAGCAGGCATCCAGCGCGGGCACCTCCATCTTCTCGGCAAGCCCGTTCGCATGCGGGTCAGCACCGGAGATGGTGCCCAGGTGACGCCAGAACTGTTCGCCGACCTTTGGGGCTAGGTCGCCATATGGCTCAGGCGCAAATGGCGACTGCGCTTCGCCCGTCGGAATTTCCGACATCACGAAGAACGGCCGGTCGAGCCATTTGGTATCCATTTCCAGAAACAACGCTTCAGGCACCGGCACCGTCGTGTCGAAGAAGGCGCGATAGGCGTTGAACTCAACGTCCCGATCCGTATCGATCAGGCTGCCCACCGGGTCGCGCCGCAGGATCAGTCCGCGATGTTCGCCCGGCTTGGTCGGATCCTTGCGCAGATGCACTTTCACCCGGAACGTCTCGCGTGACGCACCGCCGTGAATGCGTTCGATGGCTTCCACATCCGCCGTCGTGACATCTGGCATGTGGGCTTCAAGATAGTCAGAGAAGCGGCCCGCCAGGTCTTCCAGCGCCGGTTCGATGGGTTGCGTTTCGCTCATTTGGCACCATCCAGCATGTCGGCAAATCCCGATGGATCATGCGCGCCGATAATCAGCTGCTCGAACACCCCCTGACCTTTGCGCACCTTGCCATCCGGCGTTATCATGGTCGTGGTGCAGAAAGCCTGAATGTGCAGATGCTCAAAAGAGAGAGCAGGCGCATCCGCCAGAACAATCTCGTCATAGCCCAGCGCGTTCTCGCCCTTGTAGTGGCCGTGGCCCCACTCGGAGCCCACATAACCAAGCCCCTGCATGTAGAAGGTGTAGTGCGGCTCCAGCGTGATCGTCGTCGCGCCGTCGGCGCCATTCAGCGTGAGCGTCGCACCGGCCGCATGGCGCGTGCCCGGTTTGAACGTCACATCGGACGTACAGTCCTTGTATTCAACAGGCTCGCCTCCCACCGGACACACAACCGCATTGGTGTTCCATGCATGGCCCTGCCGGTCTGAATTGATGTGATAGAGCGAAAT
>JANQMQ010000619.1 GCA_028279995.1 Candidatus Phaeomarinibacter sp.
GGCCAGCGCGGTCACCGATATGGCAAGAAGTGCAGAATTTCGCATGGATGTCCCCCGACTCATTCGTTGCAACAGGCATCAAACGCACGCGGTGGAGAAATCCGTCGCTGGTTTGGGGGCAGTTTGCCTACCAGGGGTGGGGTTCACCGTTCCACTGGATGAAGCTGCTGGTGTCGGCAAGCGTCAGCCCGTCGATCACGCGCCGGATACCGCTTGCGCTTTCTTCCGGGGAGATGGATGCGCTGGGGCCGCCCATGTCCGTGCGCACCCAACCGGGGTGCATGGTGATGCAAGTGATGTCGCGTGGTTTCAGGTCGTGGGCCATCAACTGAACCACCTTGTTCACTGCGGCCTTGGTGCTGCGATAGGGGTAGGAGCCTGACGTATCCCGCAGCAGTGACCCCATCTGGCTTGAAATGGTGATGACCTTTGCGCCGTCCGCAAGATGTCCGGCCAGGGCCTCGGTCACCCGCATCGGTCCCATGGTGTTGACGGCAAAGGCATGGGTCCAGGCGTCATAGTCCATGGTGCCGAAGGCATATTGCTCGCCCAGCACACCGGCATTGTTGATCAGGATGTCGATCGTGGTACCGCCCAACGATTGGGCAAGGGCTGCGACGGATGCACCATCAGATACATCCAGCAGGGGCGTGTGGACGTCAGACGTGCCCAGTAAGGTTTTCAGCTGGGCTGCTGCATCCTCGGTGCGGCAGGTCGCAATCACCCTGGCCCCGTCTGCTACATACTGGCGGGCGAGCTCCTGACCGATGCCACGGGCAGCCCCTGTGATGAGTACGGTCGTCATAAGTCAGGCTCCTGTTCCTGAACCAAATCCACCGCCGCCGGGTGTCTCGATGATGATCGTGTCGCCCGCCTGCATATCCATACCGTCACTTGATGACAGGTCGACATGGCTCCCGTCGGCCCGTTCAACTGCGTTGCGCCCCGGTTTGCCGTCGCCGCCGCCGGACAGGCCGAAGGGCGCGGTGGTACGTCTGCCGGACAGGATGGAGACCGACATGGGATCACGGAAAGTGATTTCCCGCACCACGCCATTGCCGCCGGTGTGCGTGCCGTCGCCGCCGGACCCGTTGCGGATATCAAAGCGGCGCAGCAGAACCGGGAAGCGGTGCTCCAGCACTTCCGGGTCCGTCAGCCGTGAGTTTGTCATGTGGGTCTGAACGGCGCTTGCCCCGTCAAACGTGGCGCCGGCGCCGGACCCGCCGGCGATGGTCTCATAGTACTGATAGGCATCGTTGCCGAAGGTCAGGTTGTTCATGGTGCCCTGGGCTGCCGCCATGACGCCCAACGCGCCGAACAGCGCATCGGTGATGGCCTGGCTGGTTTCCACATTGCCTGCCACCACGGCTGCCGGGTGCTGCGGTTTGAGGAAGCTTCCTTCGGGGATGATCAGCGAGATGGGTTTGAGGCAGCCTGCATTGAGCGGGATGGCGTCGTCGACCAGACACCGGAACACATAGAGGACGGCGGCACGGGCGACGGCATCAGGGGCGTTGAAGTTGCTGGGCAGTTGCGCGCTCGTGCCGGTGAAATCAATGGTGGCGGTGCGGGCCGCGCTGTCGATCTCGACCGATAGGTTGATACGCGCACCATTGTCCATGACCAGTTCAAAGGAGCCCGGCGCGAGACCGGTGATGACGCGGCGGACGGCTTCTTCCGCGTTGTCCTGCACGTGCCCCATGTAAGCCTGTACGGCCTCCAGTCCGAACTGGTCCACCATTTTGCGGAGTTCCTGTGCCCCTTTTTCGCAGGCGGCAATCTGCGCGCGCAGGTCGGCGATGTTCTGGTCCGGGTTGCGGGCTGGGTAGGGGCCGGATGTCAGGAGTGCGCGCATGGCGTCTTCCTGAAACACGCCTGCATCCACCAGCTTCATGCCGTCAATCAGAATGCCTTCTTCCTCGACCGTGCGTGAGTTGGAGGGCATGGAGCCCGGGGCAATGCCGCCAACGTCCGCATGGTGACCGCGTGCCGCCGTAAAGAAGAGGTGGGTGCCGGTGTCATCAAAGACCGGCGTCACCACGGTGATGTCGGGCAGATGGGTGCCGCCATTGTAGGGCGCGTTCAGGACGAACACGTCACCGGGCTGCATGTCCGGGTGCTGCTCAATCACGCTCTCGACGGTTGCGCCCATGGAGCCCAGGTGGACAGGAATATGCGGCGCATTGGCAACGAGATGGCCGGACTGGTCAAAGATGGCGCAGGAGAAATCCAGCCGCTCCTTTATGTTCACCGAATGGGCGGTCTTTTCGAGCGTGAAGCCCATCTGCTCGGCAACGGACATGTAAAGGTTATTGAAGACCTCGAGCATGACCGGGTCCGCGCTGGTGCCCACAGCCTTCGCCCGGTGCTTTTCTTCCACCCGCGTCAGGATCACATGGTTGAGGGCGGTGATGTCGGCGCGCCAGCCCGGCTCGATGACGATTG
>JANQMQ010000724.1 GCA_028279995.1 Candidatus Phaeomarinibacter sp.
CGCGGCGGATGCCGGTGATGAGACCGTTGAAACCATACTTCTCGATGGCTTCCTTCACACCGGCCGTCTTGCGGGCAGCAAGGCGCGAGGCGGGCGGCAGGGTCGGATCGATTGTTTCAATCGGCGGGCACTCATCCTTGATGAGTTTGAGGTCCCACTCCTTTGTGTAGCGGTCGCGGAACTCGTAGGTCTCGTCAAACTCAAGACCTGTATCCAGATGCGCCACAGGGAACGGCAGATGACCAAAAAATGCCTTGCGGGAAAGCCAGATCATCACATTGGAGTCTTTGCCCAGCGACCACAGCATCGCGATGTTGTCGATCCGGTTGAACGCTTCGCGCAGAATGTAAATGCTCTGCGCCTCAAGCTGGTCGAGACGATCCATTTCATGGCCTCCACACTCGAAAAATTGCTGTGGCCTCAGCAGGTGGATGGAATTGCTGCTCCCCTGCGGCCCTCTGGCAGCTACTGCCTGCCTCTTGCGGGCTAGATAATTATCCACTCGACTAATGTCAATTAATTTTATTAACGAATTTTTTGTGTTATATTAGCCTTCGGCACGTGGCTTTTGCCATGCGCCTGATGCTGCGCTGGCGCGGTTTTTGCGCCGTCATGAGTATTTAGAGCCATCGCCACAGTCAAAGGACAAGACATTGCCACAAGCAGTCTCACCACAAACCCATTTAGCAGATGCATTACGCAATGCGCGCAAGGGTTTTGTCTTGGCCGGCGTATTCAGCGCTTTCCTGAATCTGCTGATGCTGACCACGCCCATCTACATGCTGCAGGTATTTGATCGGGTTCTGACGACCGGGCACGGCGATACGCTCTTGGCCCTCACACTCATCGTCGCCGTAGCTCTTGCCGTCCTCGGCGTGCTCGAAGCTGTCCGCCTTTTGCTGCTGTCGCGAACCGCTTCATGGATCAACGCGTCTCTGGGCCCGAAGGTGTTGTCGGCCAGCTTGGCAAGAGCACTGGGAAACAGAGCCGGTGGCAATCAACCGCTGCGCGACCTTGGATCACTTCAGGGGTTCTTGGGATCCACAAACCTGAACCCCTTCTTCGACGCGCCGTGGACACCGGTCTTCGTCCTGTTCATTTTTCTTCTGCATCCATGGCTTGGTGTTCTGGCGCTCGTGTCTGCCATACTCCTCTTTGTCATTGCGGTGCTGAACGACAAGACATCACGCCCTGCCATATCCGCCGCCAGCAATCTCCAGATGGTTGCAACCACCCAGGCAGACGAAGCCGTGCGCAATGCGGAAGTCGTTCAGGCAATGGGCATGCATGAGCGAGTTGCCGGGCGTTGGCATAACCAAACAAGAGATGCTTCTGACAAGCAGGACGGCGGCACCCAGTGGATGGCCCTGTTCCTCGGCATATCGCGCTTCCTGAGATTTGGTGCTCAAGCAGGCGTCCTTGGCGTGGGCGCCGCCCTCGTCATCGCCGGCGACATGACTCCCGGCGGAATGATTGCCGGGTCCATCCTTCTTGGCAGAGCCCTGGCACCGGTTGATCAGGCCATCGGCGCCTGGCGCGCCTTTGTCGGCGCCCGGGAGGCATATGGACGGCTGACCACCCTGTTCGATGAGGCTCCAGTCGCTCAGGACGGCATGTCCCTTCCCAGCCCGGCCGGTCGACTGACCGTGGAGAACGTCTCGTTCGTTCACCCGAACACAGAACACCCTGTGATCCATGAGATCAGTTTTCAGGCAATGCCCGGATCAATCACTGCCATTATCGGGCCCTCGGCATCAGGCAAGAGCACGCTTTGCCGCATGCTTGTTGGAGCATGGCGGACAACGAGCGGTCACGTCCGCCTCGACGGAGCAGAAATAGCCGATTGGCCCCGCCGCGAGATCGGCAGTCATATCGGCTATCTGCCGCAGGACATTGAACTGTTCTCAGGCTCCATCCGAGACAACATCTCGCGCATGACAGACAGCGACCCGGACACAATCGTGGCCGCAGCAGAAGCCGCAGGCGTCCACGATATGGTTCTGCGGTTCCCGCAAGCCTATGATACACCCGTCGGTCCTCTTGGTGCTCAGCTCTCTGGCGGACAACGCCAGCGTATTGGCCTCGCCCGGGCCCTGTTCGGCAATCCACGCTTCATTGTTCTTGATGAACCCAACGCCAATCTGGATACGGCCGGCGAGGCAGCACTGGCGAATGCGTTGACGGAGGCCCGCAAGCAGGGCGCCACAATCCTCATCTCAACCCACAAACGGCAACTCCTGTCGCTGGCTGACAATGTGGTGATGCTCGACGGCGGACAACTACGTGCCTTTGGCCCACGGGACGATGTGTTTGCCGCATTGGAGCAGAGCGGTGTGATCCGCGCCAGTGCCAACAAGGGCGGTGTTACGAGCGCCAATGTGACAACGCTACCGCGTGGAGAAGGCGCATGAAGGATCTTGTCGAAAAACTCACGGCCCGTTTCCACGCACTAATGACCAGGGACGATGGTGAAACATCTGGACTGGACGGATCTCTGCGAGGCCCGGTGATCATCGGCACGGTGGTTGTCGTGGCGTTCTTTGGGGTGTTCGGAGGTTGGGCATCGTTCGTTCCGCTGGCGGGCGGTGCAATCGCACCGGGCATCGTGAGTCCCGACGGCAGCCTCAAAACGGTGCAGCACCTTGAAGGCGGCATCATCCGTGAGCTGATGGTCAAGGATGGAGACCGCGTCGCACAGGGAGATCCTGTTGTTGTGCTTGAGGAAACCCAGGCAAAGGCCAACTATGAAGTGCTCAATGGCCAACGCAGGTCGTTCGCAGCCTCCCAGGCCCGTCTGGAAGCAGAGCAGATTGATGCCGACGCAATTGCATTTCCTGGCTGGCTTATCGAAGAAGCAGAGACCGAACGTGCAGCTCAGAAGATCATGGACTCCGAGACAGCCTTGTTTGAGTCACGGCGCGAAACACAGGCTGGAACCACACGCATTCTCGATCAACGAATTGCGCAGCTGCAGGAAGAGATCAAAGGCTTCGAGCAACAGATTGTGTCGGACCAGGTTCAGGTTGATCTCATCTCCCAGGAAATCTCATCGGTCAAAACTCTTGTGAACAAGGGTCTGGAGCGCAAGCCACGGCTCCTGGGTCTGCAGCGCAGACAGGCTGAAATCAGCAGTTCCATGTCAGGCCGCCAAGCATCCATCGCCAGAGCGCAGCAGCAGATCGGTGAAACCGAAATCCGCATTACCACCGCGCGCAGTCAATTCCTCGACGAGGTGGCGGGACAACTATCCGAGACCCGGACACGGCTTGCGTCCGTTGAAGAGGAAATTGAAGCTCGCAGGGACGTGCTTGACCGCACGATCATTGCCGCACCCGTGTCCGGTGTCGTCGTCGGCCGGCGGTTCTCGACAGCAGGGGGCGTGGTGCGGCCCGGCGATACAATTCTGGACATTGTTCCAGACGGCGGCAACCTGCAGATCGATGCCCGCATTTCGCCCACCGACATCGACATTGTCCATCCCGGTCTGACCGCCAAGGTGCACCTGCTCAGTTTTTCACAACGCGCCCTTCCTTCCGTTGACGGCACAGTG
>JANQMQ010000026.1 GCA_028279995.1 Candidatus Phaeomarinibacter sp.
ACAGGGTTAACAGGCCTGCAAAAGCGGCAAGCCGGACAACGCCTTCATTGCTGGTCAAAAACTGCTCCATCAAGCCCTAAATTGTCCGTTGCGGCGGCCAAGTCAATTGACGGTTTTGCGAGCGGCTGGAATTATCCCGGTCATGACCTACACATTCCCTCTTCGACTTGCTCTTTGGTCTGCGTTTCTTGCGGCCCCTGGCTTCTTCACCCCTGCCCTAGCACAGGACACATCATCGCCCTGCACACCTGTTGCAGAAGCGGAATTTGGTGATCCCATTGTCTGCACAGGCGTGATGAAGAAGGGAGGGCACAAACTGGCTGTTCGTCTCTATTGGGACATTCTGGCGGATACGGACGAGCTGCATGTCCTGCGTATCGAGACTGCCAAGACGCCCACCGGCAAGGCGCGTAGCGTGATTGACAATGTCGACAGCCGCGCCCCCATGACTATGGCGGCCAATGGATTTGAGTTTGGCGATTTCAATTTTGACGGCTACACAGATTTCCGCCTGATCGAGTTTCTGCCGGCTGGCCCCAATGTTGCGTATTTCAATGCGATCTATGATCCACAGACCCACAAACACGTGGTCGCAGCAGAACTGAACGCATTGAGCGCGCCGACCTTTGATTCAAAAACGAAAATGGTCGTGAGCGAGTGGCGGGGCAACGCGATAACCCATGGCCGGGATGTATTCGCATGGGACGGGCCGAACCTCATCCTGCGGGAGCGGATCGTTTCCATGTACGACGACAACAGCAATTGCATGGCCACGACCTATGAGCCGGTCGGTCGCGTAACGGCAAGCATGCTCGGGTCCAGTGAGGATCAGAGCGCCCTCTTGAATGAGATATATGAAACGCCCTGCGACTAGGGGCGTAGATGCCGTGCGCGCGTGCCGCGTTCGATTGCAGCAGCAACAAGCCGCTCGACATCAAGCTTGTGCCGGATGATCTCCAGCAGGCGAAGTTCCTCCTGACCAATCTGGAGGTCTGCAGCCGCAACCTCCGTTGCCATGGCATATGCGGTCTCGCGCATCTGCTCCGGTAATGCTTCCTTTACAAGCCCGAGTACCGTGTCCAGTCCATCATCTTCCTGCAGAATGGCGGCGCATTCCTGTGCAGTCGGCACCAGTTTCTCCTGGGAGTAGTCCCGGAAGGCAGGCAGGACAGAGGTAATATTGCCTATCTTCTTGAGCTCATTGTCCGAAATGGACCCATCGACGGCCGCCATGGTGACCATGACATAGATAAGTGCGGACTGGGGGTTGATCGTTGAGGTCATGCGGCCTGCCACCTTGATGGGAAAGAGAAGGACGGCCTCAGACAGGCATGCTGAGTCCGGTTGCCGGACACTAGGCAATCACTGTTTGCGGGGCAAGTTCGTGCCACTACCTGCCGAGAAAGGCTTTGCTGGCCTGAGCTGCTTCGGCCAGCCCCACACGTTCAACCACAACCCCTTTTGGCAACGCACCCAACAGTTTGGAGGGCAGCGGCGCAAGCATCACGAAGACGCCCTTGTCATCCGCGGTGCGGATCAACCTGCCAAATGCCTGCCTGAGGCGCAGGCGGGCGATCATGTCATCATAGCGGCCACCACCAAAGGCGGTCCGTCGTGCCTTGTGGAGAATGTCAGGGCGGGGCCATGGCACCCGATCAAAGACCAGCATGCGCAAAGCATCGCCGGGCACATCGACGCCATCGCGCACAGCGTCTGTTCCCAGCAGGCAGCTGTCACGCTCGTTGCGAAAGATGTCCACCAACGTGCCTACATCCATCGCATCAACATGCTGCGCATACAAGTTGATGCCCCGCTCCGCCAAGGCAGGTTGCAGGCGCTGATGCACACCGCGCAGCCGGGCGATGGCAGTAAAGATACCAAGTGCGCCACCGCCGGAGGCCTCAAACAACGTCCTATAGGCAGCTGCCAGCACATCCAGGCGGGCCCGGCTGAGTTCATGCACGGCAAAGACGCGAACCTGGCTGGCATAGTCAAATGGCGACGGAAAGCTGGCGCGGATAGCAGGAGCTGCCAGA
>JANQMQ010000030.1 GCA_028279995.1 Candidatus Phaeomarinibacter sp.
CGCGCGCTGGTACCCGGTCGCTGGCAGTCGGTGGCGGAACTCTCCTACGAATTCGTGGCGAACATGCTGCGGCAGAACACGGGAAACGAAGGCCAGCCCTTCTTCCCGTTCATCTTCTCGCTCTTCATGTTCATCCTGTTTGCCAACATGTTTGGCCTGCTGCCCTACTCCTTCACGGTGACAAGCCACATCGCGGTAACCTTCGCGATGGCCATTGTCGTCATCGGCGGCATCACGCTGCTGGGCCTGTTCAAACATGGTCTTGGCTGGTTCAAGCTGTTCGTGCCGTCCGGCGTGCCGATTGTGCTGCTGCCGCTGATCACCGTGATTGAAATGATTTCCTATCTCACCCGGCCCCTGAGCCTTTCGGTGCGCCTGTTCGCCAACATGCTGGCGGGGCACACCATGCTCAAGGTGTTTGCCGGGTTTGCCATCATGCTCGGCGCCTGGGGCGGCTGGGCACCCTTTGCCTTCATGATTGCGTTCACGGGGCTGGAAGTGCTGGTTGCCTTCCTGCAGGCCTATGTGTTCGCCATCCTGACCTGCATCTATCTCAACGATGCACTCCACGTGCATCACTAATCTGTTTGACTTCACCGGCTGTCACTGAAGGCAGCCGGCAACACTTCTAAGGAGACTTCGACATGGAAGCGGAAGCCGCGAAATACATTGGTGCCGGTATTGCCTGCATCGCCCTTGCTGGTGCCGGCCTTGGTATCGGTAACATCTTCGGTAACTACCTCGCCGGCGCTCTGCGCAACCCGGCTGCAGCCCAGGGCCAGTTTCCGAACCTGCTGCTCGGCTTTGCTCTTGCAGAAGCAACGGGCCTCTTCGGCCTCGTCGTCGCCATGATGCTGCTCTTCGTGGTCTAAGCCTGCCTCACCGCAGACTTAAGACGAAGACCAGTAGACGGAAAGGTTGGAGAGCATGGCGGATACGTCCATGACCGACAGCTATCACACACCCATCGTCGTTGCGCAGGCCGCAACAGACGAGACGAGTGTGCTGGTGATCGGGGAACAGGCGGAAGCCGAACTGGGCATTGCGCAGGATGACGCGCATTCCGGCGGTATGCCGCAGCTCGACTTTTCCACCTACGCGCCGCAGCTCATCTGGCTGGCGATCACGTTTGGTGTTCTCTATCTCCTGATGTCCCGCGTGGCTCTGCCCCGCGTGGCTCAGGCGCTGGAAGCGCGGCGTGACCGGATTGCCAATGATCTGGACCAGGCGGCTCAGCTCAAATCGGAAACAGACGCAGCCATTGAGGGCTATGAGACAGCGCTGGCAGACGCCCGCGCCAAGGCTCATCAGATTGCGTCTGAAACCCGTGATGACCTGGGCAAGGAAACCGACGCCCTGCGTGACAAGCTGGAAGCGGAACTGGATCAGAAGCTGGAAGCAGCGGAAGCCCGGATCACCGCAACCAAGACGGAAGCCATGGGCAACGTTCGCGGCATTGCAACCGACGTAACCGAAGCTGTTGTGGCACAGCTTGGCGTGACAGGCATCGACTCGGCAAAGGTCGCGCAAGCGGTCGACGCTGAGTTGAACCGATAGGGAGAGCGTTTGATGTTGGAGCTTTTCAGCGATAGCAGTTTCATCACTGCCCTCTCCTTCACCGGCTTCATTGCCCTGTTGCTCTACTTCGGCGTCTGGGGCCGCCTGACCAAGGCGCTTGATGACCGCGCCGAAGGCATCAAGACGGAACTGGAAGAAGCCCGCAAGCTGCGTGAAGAAGCGCAGGCCCTGCTGGCCCAGTACCAGCGCAAGCAGCGTGATGCTGAAGAAGAGGCTCAGGAAATCGTTTCCCAGGGCCG
>JANQMQ010000036.1 GCA_028279995.1 Candidatus Phaeomarinibacter sp.
GGCGCCCAAGCCAAAATGTCTGCCTGGTTTAGATCGAACGTCTCTTGCGGGGCCGAGTACCGGACGGGGAGGGCGTCAGGCACCCGCTGCGCGGGACGGTTCTGGATCATCTAGCAGTTCACGGGGCAATTTGAATGTCACATTTTCGCGGATTACATTGAGGGACTGGACCTCAACCTCATTAGTTGCGCGCAAACGCTCAATCACGCCTTGAACAAGGGTTTCAGGAGCAGATGCTCCTGCGGTGAGGCCAATCCGGGTTTTGCCGGTCAGCCAGTCGTCTTCCA
Source organism: Candidatus Phaeomarinibacter sp. (assembly GCA_028279995.1). Lineage (GTDB taxonomy): Bacteria > Pseudomonadota > Alphaproteobacteria > CGMCC-115125 > CGMCC-115125 > Pyruvatibacter. Next base: position 288 of record JANQMQ010000036.1, read on the forward strand.
TAGCATTGGCGTCGGCAATCAGATAGCTCGGTACGCCGATGGTTTCGCCCAGCTCTCTTAGCCGATTCGAGTTCGAGCTGTTCTTCGCGCCCACCACGAGAATCATGTCGACGTGCTTCGCCATTTCCGCGACAGCTGTCTGGCGGTTCTGGGTGGCGTAGCAGATGTCGCGTACATCCGGCCCGACGATGGCCGGGAATTTTGTCTTGAGTGCCTCGATGACATCCCGTGTGTCGTTCACGGAAAGGGTGGTCTGGGTCACGAAAGCGACACGTTCAGGGTCGCCGACCTCAAGGTCTGTCACGTCTTCAGGCTCGGATATGACCTGTACCTTGCCGGGGATGCGCCCGAGCGTGCCTTCGACTTCCGGGTGGCCGAGATGGCCGATCATGACCACGTCATAGCCCTGCTCTGCATAGCGGCGCCCTTCTCGGTGGACCTTTGTGACCAGCGGGCAGGTGGCATCGATCGCCTTCAGGCCGCGCTCGCCGGCATCTTCCTCAACACGTTCGGCTACGCCGTGTGCGGAGAAAATGGTGACAGCGCCGACGGGTACTTCGTCCACTTCTTCAACAAAAATGACGCCCTTGGCGCGCAAGTCATCGACCACATGCTTGTTGTGGACAATTTCGTGGCGGACGTAGATCGGTGCGCCAAAGCGATCAAGCGCACGCTCCACGACATCAATGGCCCGCTCGACGCCGGCGCAAAAACCCCTTGGTTCCGCCAAGACGACGGTTATGGCCGGTTTAGGGCCGTCTGTGGTCTGAATATCCTGCTTAGATGCCATGCGTCTCAACGGTCTCTTTGGGTAGGTGCGTCACCAAGTAACAAATCAGACGAAAACCAGCACATATGCGACCGGTCCAATCTTGTGAAAGTAGCCCCCGAATATGGGTAGAGTGTGGGGGTTCGCCCAAGCCAGCGCAAGACACAGAAGGTCAAATTTGTTCAGGTTTTGAAGGCTTTAACCATAGTTCTGGTCCGGACATTGTGAGTGGGCGTTGCTCTTCTGCCACGACCTGCAAGATCACAGTTTTGCCAATAAAAGTTGATTTGTGACCTGTCACTTGTGCACAGACCATATTATTTTGAGGCGCTATATGGGTTGCAGGGATGCGGCCATTCGCGGGTTTCGAAGTATCTTCAATTACGCTACGTAAATTCTGAACTGTGTACTGACTACGAATTGGAGCGGCAGCCTTGAGCAGCGTTCGACCATACCGAGACATATACCGGCGTGAATGCCGCAAGATCCACGTGGGCAAGGTGCCCGTGGGCGGCGATGCGCCGATCTCAGTTCAGTCCATGACGAACACGCTGACACCGGATGTGGAAGCAACCATGGCGCAGATTCGCGCCTTGGAGGAAGCCGGCGCGGACATCGTCCGTGTGTCGTGCCCGGACGAGGACTCGACAGCTGCGCTGAAAGAGATTGTCGCGCAGTCGAACGTCCCCATCGTTGCGGACATCCACTTCCACTACAAGCGCGCGATTGAAGCTGCTGAGGCAGGGGCTGCATGCCTTCGCATCAATCCCGGCAACATCGGCAATGCGGAGCGGGTCAGAGAAGTTGTGAAGGCGGCCAAGGACCACGGTTGCGCCATGCGCATCGGCGTGAATGCCGGATCACTGGAAAAGGACCTGCTTGAAAAGTATGGCGAGCCATGCCCGGAAGCGATGGTGGAAAGTGCGCTCGACCATGCGCGCATTCTTGAGGACAACGACTTTTTCGAATTCAAGATCTCGGTGAAGGCATCGGACGTCTTCCTCGCGGTCGCTGCTTATCAGGGGCTGGCCGAAGCCTGCGATTACCCCCTCCATCTGGGCATTACGGAAGCAGGTGGTTTCCAGTCGGGCACCATCAAGTCATCCATCGGCATGGGC
>JANQMQ010000044.1 GCA_028279995.1 Candidatus Phaeomarinibacter sp.
GAAAATGCATGAAGCCGGTGCGGATTTTTCGATGGCCCGCCCAAATGCCCTGTCCGTTGAAGGCTGGCAGGCTTTGGCTGATCAGGCAGGTGAGCGCGCCGACAGTGTCAGCGAGGGCTTGGGCGAGCTCATAACAGCTGAACTTGATCTGATGACATCGCGCTGGCCGGATGATCTGCCGCGCGGGGTTATTCACGCAGACCTGTTTCCAGACAATGTGTTTTTCATCGGCGGCGAGCTGTCGGGGCTCATCGACTTTTACTTCGCGTGCACGGATGCCTTCGCCTACGACATTGCGATCTGCCTCAATGCCTGGTGCTTCGAAGCGGATGACAGCTTCAATGTCACCAAGGGCCGAGCGCTCCTGTCCGGCTACAACAAGGTACGCAGCCTCGAGGAGGAAGAGGCACAGGCTTTGCCCCTCCTGGCACGCGGCGCATCCCTGCGCTTTCTGCTGACACGGCTGGTGGACTGGCTGGACGGGCCGCAGGACGCGCTGGTGAAACCCAAAGACCCGCGCGAATACCTGAAACGACTGCGCTTTCACCAGCATGCGGTGAGCGCGGCAGACTATGGATATGGCGGATGACGCGGGTTGATGTGTATACGGACGGTGCGTGCTCGGGAAACCCCGGCCCCGGTGGATGGGGCGCGATCCTGACCGCCGGCGACAACGAACGTGAGATTTCCGGCGGCGAAGCGGACACCACCAACAACCGCATGGAGCTGATGGCGGCCATCATGGCGCTAGAAACCATGAAACGGCCCGTCGAAGTGCATCTGCACACGGACTCGACCTATGTGCGCGACGGCATTACCAAATGGATTCATGGCTGGAAGAAAAACGGCTGGCGCACCGCAGCCAAGAAGCCCGTCAAGAATGCCGACTTGTGGCAACGGCTTGAGGAAGCAGCAGCCCGCCACACCGTCGAGTGGCACTGGGTCAAGGGTCATGCCGGTCACCCGCAAAATGAACGTGCGGATGAACTGGCCCGCGGCGGGCTTGAGGCTTATCGATAGGCGGAGCGCCGGAGCGCTCCGCCCAATCATTCTCTCGCTAGAGCTGTCCGATCATGGTTTCAGCACCGGATGCCTTGGCTTCGCCGGGGTTGGCTTCCTGATTGAGTGTTTTCACGACACCATCATCCACCAGCATGGAATAGCGCAGCGAGCGCGTGCCCATGCCGAAGCCGGAGCCGTCAAAATCAAGGCCCATCGCCTTGGTCAGTTCACCATTGCCATCGGCGACCATGGAGACTTTACCACCTGCTGACTGCTGCTTGCCCCAGGCATCCATGACGAACGCATCATTGACGGACAGACAGACAATCTCGTCGATGCCCATGCCCTTGATTTCGTCTGCATGCTGAATGAAACCAGGCAGGTGCTGATTTGAACATGTTGGCGTGAAGGCGCCGGGAAGAGCAAAGACGACGACTTTCTTGCCGCCGAAAATGTCGCTGGTCGTGAGCGGCGTCGGGCCGTTTTCCGACATGACGGTGAGGGTTGCGTCCGGAATGCGATCGCCAACACTAATTGCCATTTTAGGGCTCCCTGATGGATACGCACGCAAGGCGTGCCGTTTGATGGAACAGTGAATTCGAGCGGCATTAAAGCCCACTGGCAGCCCGTATGGCCAGACTATTGTGCCGGCTCATCGCCGCCTGAAGTGCCGGTCGGCAGAAGATGGTACTCAAACTGCTGCGCCCACATCGTGTTTTGCTTTGACCCTTCATCCGACAGGGTGAAAGACAACTCGACGCCGGCTTCCAGACCAGGACGGTCACGCCGAGTCTTCACGGGGAATACGAAAGACGCCTGCCGACCTTCAAATGCCCGAACCGGCGTTCCAAGGTAAATGCGCCCCAGGCCGCCTGTCGGCCGCGCAATAAGGACCGGGTCCGCAAATGCTGATGGTCCGGTCACCATGACCTCCAGCGTGCGCCCGTCTTCTTGCCCTCCTGCAGTAACGGCATCAAGCGTGGCTGAGTGGTCTGCCGGGACCCGGGCACGCCATTGGTCAATGAGGTCCGCAAAGCGGGTCGGGATGCCTGTTGCGGCAGGAAATACCAGTTCTGCCGTTGCTTCCACGGGAATGCACAGCTCCTCGCATGCCCCATAGACAATGTCGGCAACCAGCGAGACCGGTGCTCCGGGTACTTGCGGCGTCACGGTGAGGGGGAACACGACCTGATCTTCATAGCCAAAGCTGATGTCCCCGGGCAGGTCAAACCGCTGCGGCATGGGGTAGGCCACTTCAACGGCGGCGACATTGTCGGACCGCTCGAAGCTGAACATGGGTGCAATGCCCGTATCGCCAGGGCTGCTCCAGTAGGTTTTCCATTCAGGATCAAGGGCGATTTCAATGCCAGCTTCGAGCGCAGCAGCCCCGTCCACGGGTATGGCGCCGGTCTGTCCTGCAATGAGGCGCACTTTCGATGCCAGGCTCCTGTCCCACTTGCTGGCACCGGTTTCAGCTCGGGCGCTTGAAAAACGACCGCCAAAATCGCTGCCGTAAGCCGCTGCGACTGGGAAAAGCGCCGTCACCATCAGAAGACCCAGACCAAACAGGCCGTGGCGGGCGGAATTATGGGAAACACCATGCATGACGCTGATATTAGCGCGGAAAGATGAATGCCAACCCACCGAGCAGCCAGGTCCCGGTCACCCTTGCGTGAACAGCACCTGGCGCCGCC
>JANQMQ010000045.1 GCA_028279995.1 Candidatus Phaeomarinibacter sp.
TTACGGCCGGGGTGCCCCGCAAACCGGGCATGAGCCGTGACGATCTGCTGGGCACCAACCTCAAGGTGATGGAGCAGGTCGGTGCGGGTATCAAGAAATATGCGCCCGAGTCGTTCGTCATCTGCATCACCAACCCGCTGGACGCCATGGTCTGGGCGCTGCAGAAGTTCTCGGGTCTACCTGCCAACAAGGTTGTGGGCATGGCCGGCGTGCTCGATTCAGCGCGTTTCCGCTACTTCCTGGCTGAAGAATTCAATGTCTCTGTTGAAGACATCACAGCCTTTGTGCTCGGCGGCCATGGCGACACGATGGTGCCGTCTGTGCGGTACTCCACGGTGGGCGGCATTCCGCTTCCGGATCTTGTGAAGATGGGCTGGACAAGCCAGGAGAAGCTCGACCAGATCGTGCAGCGCACCCGCGACGGTGGTGCTGAAATCGTCGGCCTTCTGAAGACCGGTTCTGCGTTCTACGCGCCGGCCTCTTCCGCCATCTCCATGGCTGAAAGCTACCTCAAGGACAAGAAGCGCTTGCTGCCCTGCGCGGCCCAGCTGAATGGCGAATATGGCGTCAATGACCGCTATGTTGGTGTGCCGACAATCATCGGTGCCGGTGGCATTGAGAAGGTTGTTGAGATCGAGCTCGATGCGGCTGAAAAAGAGATGTTCAAGGTCTCCGTCGGTGCCGTGGAAGGCCTTGTCGAGAGCTGCAAGAAGATCAATCCGGATCTCGCATAAGCCCGATTTGATCTGAGATCTTTGAAAGCGCGGCCCCAGCCGGGGCCGCGCTTTTTTCGTTCGGGTTTTGGCTTACTCAAAACGCATGTTCCCGGCAGTCCGGTGCGCTTTGGGAAAAGCGTTGCCTGCGAGTTGAGGTAGATCATTCAGGTACATGAAGGGGAGGCGTAGAAACGCTGCTGAGGGGGATGCAATTGGAACCCAAGAAAGGAGTTCACCATGCGTACTCACATTGCATCTTTAGTTCTGACAGCCGCTTTCGCCCTTGGATTTTCAGGGCCTGCACAGGCGGATAACTTCATCCCGGGTCACCTCGTGGCTGAACAGGTGGTGGGCAACACCGTCGAGGGGCGCTATCGCTCCTGCGCAGCCCCCCGGAAAGATTTTTTCGAGCATTACAAGGCTGACGGCACGTTCCACGGCAAGGAGCGCGACTGCGGTATGGCCGGCAACTGGGATACCTATGTCGGCAAGTGGTCAGTGGAAGAGGGCAGATTCTGTGTTTATCCGGGCTCTGACCGTCAAAGCGGCTGCTTCAACTATATCGAAGGCGAGGACGGCAAACTGGTCCGCTCCGGTCAGACAGCGGACACCGTCGAATTCATCATCGTCGAAGGCAACCCGGAAAACCTGTAATCCGGCTCCGAAACGACTAGCTACATCGTGAACCAGAGAAGGGCAGCCAAAGGGCTGCCCTTTTTTGATTGTGTGGACTTTAGGTTTTCAGCGGCGGAGACCTTTGGCGCGGCTGACTGCAATGCTATACGGGAGAACGAATCCTAGTTCTCCTTCCACTTGGAAACTTGATGAGTTCCATCAAATTTCCCCAGCCAGTCGGAAAAACATGAACATCCACGAGTATCAGGCCAAAGGCGTGCTCGCAGGCTTCGGCGTGCCGGTTGCCCAGGGCAAGCCTGCCTTCTCCGTCGATGAGGCGGTCAAGGTTGCAGAAGACATGGGCGGTCCCGTCTGGGTCGTCAAAGCGCAGATCCATGCAGGCGGCCGCGGCAAGGGCGGCGGCGTCAAGGTGGTGAAATCCATCGATGATGTCCGCGCCGAAGCGGAACGCATGCTCGGCATGACGCTCGTCACGCACCAGACCGGCCCGGAAGGCAAGCTGGTGCAGCGCCTTTACGTGGAAGAAGGCTCCGACATTGATCGCGAGCTTTATCTCTCACTACTGGTGGACCGTGAGACCAGCCGGGTCGCCTTTGTGGCGTCCACGGAAGGCGGCATGAACATCGAGGAAGTGGCGGAAGAAACACCTGAAAAGATCCACACCATTGATGTGGACCCGGCCTCAGGCTTCATGCCGTTCCATGGCCGCGCACTGGCCGCAGCCCTTCAGCTCAAGGGCGCGGAAGCGAAGGCGGGCGCCAAGCTCTTCAAGGGTCTCTACGATGCCTTCATCGGCACCGACGCCAGCCTGGTTGAAATCAACCCGCTGGTGGTGACCAAGGGCGGGGACGTGCTCTGCCTCGACGCGAAGATGAATTTCGACTCAAACGCGCTCTACCGGCACAAGGAAATTGCAGACCTGCATGACCCGGCAGAAGAAGAAGCTGCCGAGCTTGAAGCTGCCAAATATGATCTCTCCTACGTCAAGCTCGATGGGACCATCGGCTGCATGGTCAACGGTGCTGGCCTTGCCATGGCGACCATGGACATTATCAAGCTCTACGGCGAAGAGCCTGCCAACTTCCTGGATGTGGGTGGCGGCGCCACCAAGGAGAAGGTGACGGAAGCCTTCAAGATCATCCTGTCTGACCCGGCTGTTGAGGGCATTCTGGTCAACATCTTCGGGGGCATCATGCGCTGCGACATCATTGCGGAAGGCGTGATTGCTGCGGCCAAGGAAACGGACCTCAAGGTTCCTCTCGTGGTGCGCCTCGAAGGCACCAATGTCGAGCTTGGCAAGCAGATCATGGCCGATAGCGGCCTTGCCATTATTCCAGCCGACGATCTGGCGGATGCCGCCGAGAAGATCGTCAAAGCCGTAAAGGAGGCCAAGTAGATGGCCGTCCTCATTGACAGCAATACCAAAGTCATCACCCAGGGCTTCACAGGTGCTCAGGGTACGTTCCATTCGGAAACCGCTATTGAGTATGGCACCAAGCTTGTCGGCGGCGTGACGCCGGGCAAGGGCGGGACCAAGCATCTCGACCTTCCGGTCTTCGACACCGTCGGCGAAGCCGTTGAAGCGACCGGTGCGGATGCCACCATGATCTATGTGCCGCCGCCCTTCGCGGCTGACGCGATCCTGGAAGCGATCGATGCTGAAATTCCGCTCGCGGTCTGCATCACTGAGGGCATTCCCGTGCTCGACATGGTGAAGGTCAAGAAGGCGCTATGTGGCTCCAAGACACGGCTTGTTGGTCCCAACTGCCCCGGCGTGATCACGCCGGGCGAATGCAAGATCGGCATCATGCCCGGCCACATTCACAAGCCCGGCACGGTCGGCATCGTGTCGCGCTCCGGCACGCTGACCTATGAAGCGGTGGGCCAGACGACGGCCGCCGGCCTTGGCCAGACCACCTGCATCGGCATTGGTGGTGACCCGGTGAACGGCACCAACTTCATTGATTGCCTCGACATGTTCCTGGGTGACGACAAGACCGAATCCATCATCATGATTGGTGAGATTGGCGGCTCCGCTGAAGAGGATGCTGCCGAGTTCCTGAAACAGTCCAAGACCAAGAAGCCGGTTGTGGGCTTCATTGCCGGTGTCACAGCGCCTCCGGGTCGCCGCATGGGCCATGCGGGCGCCATCATTTCCGGTGGTAAGGGCGATGCGGCCAGCAAGATCGAGGCAATGAAATCGGCAGGCATCACTGTGTCGCCGTCACCGGCTGCTCTGGGCTCCACACTGGTGGATGTCCTCAAGGGCTAAAGGGCTTCGTTAAGAGACTATTAAGGCTGACCCTGCAAACACCGGATTGCGGTTTTGCAGGGTCAGTATTTCTCAGAATGTCACTGGAATTTGGGGCATTTTGAATGGCGCGTTAACCAAACCCGTGCGAAGCTGCGCATAATTGGGGGCTTTTGGTAACTGAAAGCGCGCGGGCCGATCGCCCCACAGCACCTTGCGGCCGCGCGGGAGCGAAAAAATGGCAGATGGCTCGGGACGTCAGCGGACGCCTGCAAATGAAGCCTTTGACGAGACGTCATTTCTCTATGGCGGCAACGCCCAATATCTTGAACAGATGCACCATCGCTATACACAGAACCCCAGTTCTGTGGATGCGCGCCTGCGGGCCTATTTTGACGGTCTGAAGGATGATCCGGGTGCGGTTGAAACCGAAGCGACGGGCCCGTCCTGGGCGCGGTCCGACTGGCCGCCGCTTGCCAATGGTGATCTTGTCTCTGCCCTTGATGCCAACTGGGGTGAAACCGAAGCGCATCTGAAAGGCAAAATCGAGGGCAAGGCGTCCAGCGCCGGGGTCAGTCTCTCCGACGAACAGGTCCGGTCGGCCACCCTCGATTCCATCCGCGCGATCATGATGATCCGTGCCTATCGTATTCGTGGCCATCTCATCGCCAAGCTGGACCCGCTGAATATCGAGCCGCCGAAAAACCATCCGGAGCTTGATCCCCGGTCGTATGGCTTTGACGACGGAGACATGGACCGTCCGATTTTCATCGACAACGTGCTGGGTCTGGAGACCGCCACCATCAACGAGATGATGGAAATCCTGTGGCGCACCTATTGCGACACGATCGGCGTCGAGTTCATGCACATTGCCGACCCGGAACAGAAGGGCTGGATCCAGGAACGGATTGAGGGCCGCGGCAAGGAAGTGGCCTTCACCGACATGGGCAAGAAGGCGATCCTTCAAAAGCTCATCGAGTCGGAGGGCTTCGAGAAATTCCTGCACGTCAAATACACAGGCACCAAGCGCTTCGGCCTTGATGGGGGCGAAAGCCTGATCCCTGCCATGGAGCAGATCATCAAGCGCGGCGGCAATATGGGCCTTGAGGAAATCGTCCTCGGCATGCCGCACCGTGGTCGCCTCAACGTGCTGTCGACCGTCATGGGCAAGCCCTATCAGGCGATCTTTCATGAGTTCAAAGGCGGGTCCGTCAATCCGGAAGACATCGCCGGCTCCGGGGACGTGAAGTATCATCTGGGTACGTCGTCAGACCGTGAGTTCGACGGCAACAAGGTTCACCTGTCGCTGACGGCCAACCCGTCTCACCTTGAGGCGGTAAACCCGGTCGTGCTCGGCAAGGCACGCGCCAAGCAGGACATGCAGCACAACCGCGACCGCACCAAGGTCATGCCTATCCTGCTGCACGGTGATGCGGCCTTCGCAGGTCAGGGCATCGTGGCGGAGTGCTTCGGCCTGTCCCAGCTCAAAGGCGGTCGCAATGGCGGCACCATCCATTTCATCGTCAACAACCAGATCGGCTTTACGACGAGCCCGCGTTTCTCGCGCTCGTCGCCCTATCCGTCTGACGTTGCCAAGATGGTGCAGGCGCCGATCTTCCATGTGAACGGGGATGACCCGGAAGCGGTGGTCCATGTGGCCAAGATTGCGACCGAGTTCCGCCAGACATTCGGTGCCGATGTCGTGATCGACATGTTCTGCTACCGCCGGTTCGGGCACAACGAGGGCGACGAGCCCATGTTCACCCAACCCTTGATGTACAAGACCATCAAGAAGCAACCGACGACGCTGCAGATATATTCCGAGCGCCTGATTGCCGAAGGTCTTGTCACGCAGGAAGAAGTCGACGGCATGAAGGAAAGCTTCAACGCCATGCTGTCGGAAGCGTTCGACACCGCGGACAATTTCCGTTCCAACAAGGCGGACTGGCTAGATGGCCGCTGGAGCGGTCTCTCTGTAGCCGAAGGGGAGGCGCGTCGCGGTGAGACGGCTGTCGCTGTCGAGAAGCTGCAGGCGATCGGTACCAAGCTTGCAACCATTCCTGAAGAGGTGAATGCGCACCGGACGCTCTCGCGTGTGTTCAAGGCCCGTATGGAAGCTGTGAAAGCCGGTGAGGGCATCGACTGGGCTACGGCCGAGTCGCTAGCATTCGGATCGCTGATTGATGAAGGCTTTCCGGTTCGTCTGGTGGGGCAGGACTCCACGCGCGGGACCTTCTCGCAGCGTCACTCCGCCATCATCGACCAGGAAACCGAAGAGCGGTACATGCCGCTCAACAACCTGAAAGACGGCCAGGCTGAGTACGACGTGGTCGATTCCATGCTCTCGGAAGCTGCGGTGCTTGGCTATGAATATGGCTACTCGCTGGCCGAGCCGAATGCACTGGTGCTGTGGGAGGCGCAGTTTGGTGACTTCGCCAACGGTGCACAGGTCATCATCGACCAGTTCATTTCGTCCGGTGAGCGCAAATGGCTGCGCATGTCGGGTCTCGTGATGCTTCTGCCGCATGGGTATGAAGGCCAGGGTCTGGAGCATTCCTCGGCCCGCCTTGAGCGCTACC
>JANQMQ010000629.1 GCA_028279995.1 Candidatus Phaeomarinibacter sp.
CGCCAGCGCCCCGCTGCGCTTCTCTGCAAGGCGGCTTTCGACCAGACCCAAGCGTCTCAGGTGGCATAGACAGGTTGCGATTGCCTTGGCGTCCTTATCCATGAGGTCAGCTAGGTCTCGAACCAAGATCCAGTCATCTCCCATTGCAGAGAGAACCCGCTTGAGGGCGGGGCTGTTCTCCAGGGTTGGCTCGGCGGTTGTTTTGGGTGGCCAGCCTTCGCGCTTACGGAGGATGCGCCATGCTTCCGCGTGGACTGGTTCCCAAGCCTTGGTTTGGGGAATCTTTATGGCGGGGACTTGGAGGGTCATGGGGAAACCACTGGCGCACAGGTCATTGCCTGCAATGAAACCCAGAGAGTAAGACACGCCAACCCTCCACCGGCGCTAAGTCCGCTCATCCATAAATGCGACCGTCCGTAGAGGACCGACAGGGCGAACAAAGACAGAATCAATACTATTTCATGCCCCATCATGATTTGTCCTCCGGGGGTTCTGGTAGGGGCATCCAGTGGGTGGGAAACCATTCCGCGTTGTAATCGCAGTAAAATCCCTCTTGGTCATAGTCCGTCCGCCCCCAAATCTCGAAAGCCCCGTGCTCATTGAATCGCGCGTATGGCTCCCAACACTGTTCTACCCTTCGCCCAGACCGCCCGTCCGTCATCCATGCTTGAAATGTGACCCCATCCCTCGGCGCGGTCTCTATCGGTTGCCAAGTCATGCCCGGCCCTCCCACATGAACGGAATCTCGTCTGACATCTCCCCACCGCCATAGCCGCCTTGGGATGGTTGGGCAGGTTGATCGCGCTGTGAGCCGCCCATAAACGTGAACTCGCGGACGTTGACCTGTAGGTAGGCCTTGCCGTCGTGCTCACGGGCTAAGACCTCCCCACACAGGCTGATCTTGTCGCCCTTGCGGATGTAGGGGGCCACCTTTGATGCCCTGTCGCCCCAGATAGAGCAATCAAACCACGTCGGCAGATCGTCCTTCCTGCGGCCTGACACAGCGACGGTGAAGCTGCAAAGCTGTTTGCCGGTCTGTGTGGTCCGCACTTCGGCGTCTCGGCCAATGTTGCCTGAAATTGTTAGGTTGTTCATGCCGCCACTTCCTTCTTCCGATAGATTTTCTGACCGCCGCTGATGACCTCGCTCTCGACGAGGCCGAATTTGACCAGGGACAAAATTGTCACGCGCCGGTTCCACCCCGGCGGTGTCTTGGCGTGTTCGTATAGCTCTGCGCAGTTCATCCATTTGTCATCTGGCAGCCCTGCCCAAATGGAGCGGGCTACATCTAGCCGGGTCAAATTCGAGGCATCCACCTTTTCCGACAGGTCCTTGTGAAGGTCGGACAGGCGCTTGCGCATGGACTCCCGCGCATCCTCGCTGATGGGTTCCCGTTCCTCATGGCGGCGGCGGGATTGCGGCCCGCGCATGGCCTTCCGTCGCGTAAAGTCCACAACCCAGAACTGACCCTCGCAAAGCTCGACAATCGCCGCGATGGTCGGCTTGCGCTTTTGCGTCCGCAGGTATTCGTCGCAGGCCTCCGACACGGCCCATTGCGGAAACGCGCCAAGAGCCTTGGCCCAATCCGTCGCAATCGCTTCCGCTTCACCCGGCGTCATAGGCGATACGTAGAAATGACTGAGAAGGGTCATGATCCGGGCCATCAGCCATTCCCGCTCCACCGGTTGGCGTAACATCTCGCATGTTTTCATCAGGTCTTGGGCCTGGGCCTCGGTCTGCACGGGCAACTGACATGAATCCCTCAGTGAAGCCGCCGCGTGGATCTGGTCTTCCAGCGTAATCGGATGCCGATGGTCGATTTCGGTTGTCATAGTTTCCCTCCATGACCTTCCTGAGATTGATTGGACTCATCACCCAATCAAATGTGAAAAAGCCATTGCTGCGAATAAAGTCTGAGTTGCTTGCGCGGGTGATCATTTCGCGCCACCCATCCAGGCCACCGATTTCGCTTAGCCTCAAAGCAAGCTTTTTTGCTCTATCCTGCCCACGCGCTCTAACCTCGGGCCAACAACCCCGATGCGCAAATTCATTCCAAACGTCGAAAGCAGCCCCGATATCTCCGCCTGGAGATATATCTATCTTTCTTTTATTTCTTTTCCCTTCTTTCTTTTTTGTCTCGCTGCTGTCTCGCTGCTGTCTCGCTGCTGTCTCAGGTTGCGTATCGTTTGGTGTCTCGGTTTTTTCGTTTCGTGTCTGGTATTTTCTGTAATTACAGATGGTTATAATGGTTTGGCCTGTCTCGGTCCCTGTCTCTATCATTGTCTCGGTTTTGAGACGGGTGAGGTAACGGGTCACTGCGGCCTTGTCCCAATTCCATGCTTCGGCCATGTAGCGAATGGAGTGACAAAGCTGTCCCCGGCGTAGCTTCACGGTCTTCCCTGCCACATCAATTGTGCGGTCCTGATAGGACGCCTGCGCCACCAGCCAGTCCCACGCATAACCCCGGCAGAATCTCTCATTTCGGAACAGAGCGTGACCAAAGCGGTCCCTCTCTGCGCGCACAAACCCACTCATCTGGACAGCCTCCAGCCCGCAATAGGCTCGACCACCACAAGTGTTGAGGGAGGGGTTCCCCAGACCTTCACACAGTGACTGTCCGCCACCTGAGCATCATCCACGTAGGCGATGCCGTTCAGTGCATCCATGATCGCCTTGGCCACGTTATCGATGTCGGGGCGCTGCGTGTGGGGTCGCCATAGGCGCTCTTGTGTTTTCTTCTTTGACAGTGATTTCGGAGGCTCGAACCGTGCCGCGATTTTGAGACACACCGGCCCTGTCATAGGCTCGCCGAACAGTGGCCCCGCGATCTGCTTGACGGTGCGTTCAAAGGCCACCGTCTCCTTGGGTGTGTAGACATGGCCCTTGCGGGTTGCGCGGGGTCTCTGCTTGGCGTGGGGCTTGCCGGGTATGGTGAAGGTGATGGTCATGCCGCCCTCCGCGCCACCGGCTGAGCCTTGGCCGTCACCATGCCGAGGGTTGATGCACCTCGAAGGGCTTCTGATGCCTGTCTACCCACGCCAAGCAAAACCGTCCCGTCCCCCGGCTGCTCGCCGCGTGAGCCGTCCGGTCGGTCAAACTTGATCTTCCCGTTCACCCATAGGATCACGTCCGCCTTAGGCGCAAACTCCTGAAACCATGGTGCGGACGTTCGGTCAGGCATCAACGCCACGCCGTTGCCGTGTCCGAAGAATTTGCGTAGCCATAGGCGCTTGGTTGACTGGTGGCCAAAAGGCGGGTTCATCCAAACCAACCCAAACCACTCCCGCTGCAACCCGCAGTCGGTAAAGATATGCCAAGAGGGAACACTTCCCGCTCCGCTCACGGGTGCTGAAACATCAAGGTCAAACCACAGGCCTAGAGCGTCGAAGACATACGCGGGCGTATACCAGTCGTGTGATTTGCCGTGGGCTTGATAAGCGCTCATGCCGCCCTCCCCACAAATTCCGTCACGCCCTCGGCGTGTTGGTCAAAGAGATGCCAAGCGCAGTTGTCTTTGCCTGTGTGGGGACTGTCGGGAATCCATTTTACACGACCGACTGACACGATTTTGCGGAGATACGGCAGATACGGCGCAGCCTGCTTGGTGTGGACCCAGTCCGCATCGAACAGTAGCCATGTTGGACGCATGGCGCTAAAATGCTCGATCATTGGGTGTAGGATGGAGCGGGTCCAGGGCGGGTTGGTTATGATAACATCAACGAGGCCGTGAGGTTGCCATTCTAATGCGTCCCCCTGCGGGATAAGTTCACTACGCGGGCTGATGTCCCGCGGTCTGCGCTTGAAGTCAGATCTCTTACCCACGCCCCACCTCCGCGCGCATGAGCGCATGTGTGGCGCCCCACTGCGTTGCCATCGCCTCGGCAATTCCTTCGAATGTCCGGCTTGCGTCTTTTGATGATGAAACGGCGCCGCGCGAAAAAGACTGACCCGCGCGGCGCCCATAGCCCGTGTTGCTGCGCAGAAAGGGGCGGTATTCCGCTAGCACGTTTGTCGGCCTCAACTGCGGTAATCCTCGAAGCCACAACAATGTGCGTTTGCTATATGGATGACCAAATTCAAATGGCTGAATTACCTGAGAGTGAGTTGGTAAATTTACTACCTTGAGAGGTTGTGGGTTTTCGACACAAACCCGTGCCACCGGCGCATCCAGTAGCCGCTGAAAAAAATCGCGCGCTGCCATAGCCCGTTGATACCGGTCTGCGCAAACCACACCTGCCTTGGGATACATCCAGCGAGCCCCCGCCCTAGAGAGATAGGTGCAAGGCGGATGTGCGATCAGCAAATCCCAACCATCGCCAACGACATCCAGTGCACATGCCTCAATATGCGGCCCGGGCACCTCTGTTGGCAGCAAGTCGCAGGACCAAGCATCGCAGCCCACAGCTAAAAACGCATCCCGCACGCGCCCGGAAAACTCACAAGCAACCAACACCTTCATGTTTTCACCTCTAGACGCATCAAATCATGTGTGGCCTTGCGTAGATGCTTGAAGGCATGGTGTTGGGCGCGGGTGTCTCCACGCTCTACGGCAGTGCCGTATGCTTTCTGAGCTTTGTCTCGGGCTGTTCTAAGGCGGGATAGGCGGAGTTTGCGGAGGAAGATCATCGGTAAAGCTCCCATATGATCCAAAAGCCACACGCTATGCCGACCACAAATGAGGCGCCGGCCGTCGGGCCGCCTATCGCCCCACTAGCAAGAAAGATCATCGAGATAACCACAGCAACAACAGGAAAAAACCGAGTCATCACACCTCCAAGAAAGCCGAGACCGCAAAGAAGAGAGACCAGTGAAACTGGCCAGTTGCCGAAACGCCCAGGGAGGAGAAAGCGTTCGGGCGAGCCCGCTGAATTTGGGGAATTGGGGCTTTTATTCATGCTGCCACACCCTGCATTCGCTCACGTTTTGTCAGAGGACGTGTTGCTATGGCTTCGGTCTGCACAAATTCTGAGGCGGGGGTGGCCGACATGGATAGGATGTCAATATCCATCGCAACCACCTCAAATTGATTGAGCTTTTCAGCGTCAAAATCACGCCAAGCAATCTCCTTCCAGCCCTCCGCCACTGCCGCGCAAACACCCGGCGGGGCCTCCCGATCCCAATAGGGGGTAGAGCAAAGCTTCCGAAGATTTCCGGCAATGCCTTCCGGCGTTCTGAAAAAGGTCTGCGGTTTGTCAGACCACACCTCGGGGTGGTATTTCGTGTTCAGCGCCCAATGGCCATGAATTGCGACGAAGAACTTTTTGTCGGATCGGCGCTTAATCAAATACAGCCGCATCACTCCGCACTCCTGAATCCGTCATGCCAGGGAATAGGTGCCGGGGATGTGAGGGGCTTTCGGGCGGATATCACCCCGGTCTTGGTGTTCTTTGTGGGGGTCATGCGGCACCACCCGCCGCAGATTCTTCGGGCGCGAAGCGGCTGTAGGCGGGCCACACATGAAATGGCACCTCGCCGCTGGTCTCTTTTTCAATGTCCGCTGCCAAATCAGGGCTTGGTTGAGCCTTGCCGCTGACAAGTCGAGAGACCATCGCTTGCGTCCGCCCGATGCGCTCCGCAAAGTCCTCTTGCTTGATTTTATTGTCTTTTAGATATTGCGCTAGCGTCACCATGCCCCATTTATACCCCACAGGAATATACCTGACAAGCATCAATTATACCTGGGGCGATTTTGCGATGGTGCCAACCCTAACCTACCATGACGCCATGCGTGCTGCGGCGATCAGGAAGGCCAAGGGGCTGACTCAGGCTGAGCTTGCCGAGATGGTAGGCACGGAACAACCCACCATTTCCCGGTTCGAAAAAGGCTCTGACGCGGTGACTCTGCGACTCATTCGTCAGGTGGCCGACGCGCTAGACGTGACCGTCGCTGATCTCTTTAACGAGGACCGAACCCAGGCCGAGCAGACGTTGATCGAAGCGTTCCGCTCTCTGTCTGCTGAGCGTCAGCAGGGCTGGCTCGATCTGGCGCGGACGTTTCATCAAGATCAGCCGCAAGCCGGACAATAAATCGCAACAGCTGGTCGTCATCCATTTTTCGTAGTTCTTGCTTGAATTGGGCCTCCAGGGAATCCATGGCCACCCTCCCCACAACACCATAAGAACAATAGGTGAACGTCAAAATAGACGCCCGCCTTAGATACGCAAGTATTCCTGGTGTGTATTTTTGTGCTTTACACAGGTATACCTGATGTGTATATTCAAATCATCGCAATCGAGGGGAGCCGCAAATGCCGCTCAAGTATCGGACAATTGGAGACGTCAGAATATACGTTGATCGTCGCGGTGTTGCGCGCATTGGTCAGACTCCTTCCCATCGTGTGCTGCCCCCTGCACGGTTAAATGCCGTAGCTTCGGTAACAATTGTTAACGTTTCGTTAAGCCGTCCAAATCCAGTCATCTCTTTACCCCAGTTGAACTCCCCGATCCTATCGTCGGGCGTGACTAATCCTATGACTTTAGAGGGTCGTGGAAAAAAGTCACGCAATATGCGACGGCAAGTCGCGACTTCAACGGGAGAGACCTGACATGACTGACTTGAAAAAACGCCAGCACACCAACCCGGATGGCTCCGATGTTCTTATCTATGCGAGCCCAAAGGCCATTATCGGTGATTGCGTCACGTTTGGCGAGGGCGTGTCCATTCACCAGTATGCCGTGATTGGCGAGCGCTCAGAAATAAGGAGGGGCGCCGTCATTGGCTCTGGTGCGGCGGTTGGGACTGACGCACAGCTTGGAGCATTCACTGTACTTGCTGACGGTGGAAAGCTGGCTGGCGGCAACCGCACCCTCTACCCGATTTCTATCGCAGGTCTTTCGGATGGGTCTTTAGGCCTCACCGTCACGATGACCAGAGAGATGATGCAGATCGGCGTTGATGTGCTTCCGCTGAGCGAATGGTGGTCTCTCGACGATGACGAGCTAACCGCAGTGACAAAAGATCACCGCTTTCGAGCGTGGTGGCGGACCTACAAGCCCGTCCTGATGGCCATGGCCCATGCGCGCGGGTGGGCTGACACGCTCGTTATGACGGGCGGTCGTATTGAGTGGACAGACGCAAAGGAGCCTGACGGATGACCGTGACCGCATACCACTTCACATCTGACACTCTGCGCGACGGTAGGCCGATTCCGGCGATTGGCGAAGAGTTGCGCCATGACGGACCTGTTAAGATATGCGCGTCGGGTCTTCACGCCTCGCGGCACGTTTTCGATGCGCTGTCTTTTGCGCCCGGCACCCTGCTTCACAAAGTCGAGTGCCGAGACATTGTTGAAGAGGAAAACGACAAGCTGGTCTGTCGCTCACGGACGATTATCGCGACCATTGATGCCGAAGAGGTCTTGCGGCGGTTTGCCCGCCGACCCGCCCTGGACGTCATCCATCTATGGGACGCGCCCGATGTGGTCCGGGAATACCTGGAAACGGGCGATGAAAGCCTTCGGGATGCTGCGCGGGATGCATTCATTGAAAAATCAAAACGCCTCCTGACAGCCATGATTGCCGCTGAGTTTCGGAGGACCGCACAATGACAGAATATAAAGTGGGCCGGTGGTATCCGTGGAGTGGGGGT
>JANQMQ010000063.1 GCA_028279995.1 Candidatus Phaeomarinibacter sp.
CAGGGAACCTCAACAGTTGTCTTTACATTGGCCACAGACAGCCGGCCTTCTGCTTGGAAACGGCTACGCGCTGGGAGCCCAGACACGCATTGAAGCCAAGTCTGCGGAAAACGATTTTTCGGCTGAGTTTGAAGTTGATCAGGGCTGGGCTTTCTTCTCGACACCGGTCGGGGACGTCACGACGGGGATTACGGCTGGCGCTGCGACGGTGTTCGGTTTCGGCGCCCCCTCCGCAATCGGGCGAGGCTATGGTGTGAACTCGCCCGAGTTTGTCCATGCCCAGAATCCGTTTCTTGCGCCGTTCGCAGCCACAAGCTCACCGACCTTCTTTGACACGAATTTCCGTGTTGGCGTGAATACACCGGTGACCAATGACTGGATCATAGCTGCGAGTTGGGCACCTCGGGTCGATGCCACAGGTACGCAGACGCACGACCTGGAAGATGTCATGGAGATTGCCGGTCTCTACCGTTTCAACATCGGCAACGTGGATGTTGGTCTCAGCGCCGGCGCCATGCAGGCCAATACTAATAATGGCAATACATTTCCTGGCATCGCGTTCGATGACCAGATTCGGGCGTTCAATTTTGGCACCGAAATAAAATATGGCGGCTTTACCGCTGGTGGCTCCTTCCTGACCTATGACAATCTGGAAGGTTTTGATGATGTGGACTTTGAGTCCTACACCGCCGGTATCACCTACCGCACCGACCCATGGATTTTCGGTGTGTCCTATGGCCGCTCGATGACGGATCTGCCGCAGTCGGGTACCAGCTTCAATGTCCTTCTCGGCGATGCAACGACAGACATTCTGGAGGCGGCAGCAACCTATGCATGGTTGCCGGGCATCGATATTGGCGCCGCCGTGGTTCACACAAACCGTCAGGACAACCGTTTCGGGACAGGCCTCAACAACTCCAGCACCTATGGGGTGTTGCAGACGACCTTCAAGTTTGGCGAAGCGGATTTCCTCGCCGCGCCGGCTCAGGCCATCTTCGGTCCGGAAGGCAAGTACCGCGGACACTTTGAACTTGAGTATCGCGGCAGCAATGATCGTCAGACCGGCACTGGCAATCTCTTTGCTCCTCTCTGGCAGGATGACGACTCCCTGCTCTACACCGATCTGCGGTATCAGAACGATGATGCTGGGTCCGGTGAATACAATCTGGGTGTCGGTTTCCGCCAAGCATTCAACGACAGCTTTATTCTCGGTGGCTATGGCTTCTTTGATCAGCGGACCACGAACAACGACAATACCTTCAATCAGGCGACTTTTGGCGTCGAAGCCCTGACGGAAGACTTCGATCTACGTGCCAATGCTTATATTGCGGAGGACGACGCGAAGAGCATTCCCAATGCCGTGGGGACTGCAGTCATCCAGAACAACCAGATTTTCGTTCGCGGCCAGGCAGAGCGGGCTTTGTCCGGTTTTGATGCCGAAATCGGCTACAAGCTGCCCCTGGGGTGGGATGATGTTGAAGTTCGCGTCTATGGCGGTGGGTATCACTTTGACGCCAGCAACACGCGGGATGTATCAGGTCCCCGCGTTCGAGCTGAAATGCGGATCGATGACATTTCGTTCCTCGGTGATGGCTCGCGTTTCACCTTGGGCGCAGAAGCCCAAGCTGACGATGTCCGCGGCGAGCAATACTTCGG
>JANQMQ010000068.1 GCA_028279995.1 Candidatus Phaeomarinibacter sp.
CAAGCCCGGCCGGTCCGGGATGCCCTCAAGCACGAGGCGCACCCAGTATGAGGCCGCTCACAAGACCGGGGATAGATTTTCAAAGAATTTGACTCCAAACCCTGAACCATGGTTCATTTCATAAAGACCTGAACGGAGTTTCATTTCTTGGCGTATCGCAAGACCGGCAAAGTGGTGGCCCAGCTTGAGGCCAATCGGACGCGCATTCTCGATGCCGCGCGGGCGCTGGTGTTTGCCGGCGGGTTTCAGGCAGCCAGCATGGCTGCGGTTGCCGCCAAGGCCGGCGTCGCCACGGGCACGCTCTACCGCTATTTCGCCTCCCGCGAGGCGCTGCTGCTGGACGTGTTCCGCGCCATCTCGGACGTGGAGATGTCCCGCCTGGAGGACATCGCCGCCGGTCCGGGTCTCCCCGCTGCCCGGCTGCGGGACGTGGTGCACGGCTTTGCCAGCCGTGCCGTCCGGGGTGCCCGGCAGGCCTATTCGCTGCTGGCGGAACCGCTCGACGGGGCGCTCGCCGAAGAGCGTCTGGCCTATCGCCGCCGCCATGCCGCCATTTTTGAACGGCTGATCCGTGAGGCACAGGCGGCTGGTGAGGTCGCCGCCATGGATGCCCATGTAACGGCTGCCGCCATCGCCGGCGCCATTCCCTCCGCCCTGACGCTGCACGGCCCCGACAACGTGCCCGATGCCGACGCGTTAAGCGCGGCTGTGCTGCGCATGGCCGGGCTTGATCCGCATACAGACACATCATCTTCGCTCGAGGAACTGTCCCATGATCAATCCGCTTGATCTTCTGACCCAACAGCAACTGGACGAGGTCAAACAGCGCTCCGACCTCAAGGGCATCTGGGTTGTCGCCTTCAGCTGGATGCTGATCTTCGGCGCCATGGCGATGTTCGCCATCTGGCCGAACCCGCTGACCTTCATTGCGGCCGTCATCATCATCGGTACGCGGCAGCTTGGGCTTGCCATCGGCATGCATGACGGCGCGCATGGCGTTCTGACCAAGAGTCCCGCCCTCAACATGTTCCTGTCGCAGTGGCTGTGCGCCTATCCGATGCTGGCGGAGACCATGTCCTACCGCCGCTATCACCTGACCCACCACATGAACACGCAGCAGGAGAACGATCCCGACCTGATCCTCTCCAAGCCGTTCCCGATCACGCGCAAGAGTTTCCGCCGCAAGTTCATCCGCGACATCACCGGGCAGACCGGGTACCAGCAGCGCAAGGCGCAGATCCTCAATGCGCTGGGGGACCCCTCCCTGCCCTGGGACAAGCGCATAGACCGGTTCGCGGAGAAGCTCGGACCCGCGGTCTTCACCAATCTTGTGCTGTTCACCATCCTGGCGCTGGCAGGCCAGTGGCATCTCTACTTCCTGTTATGGGTGCTGCCGATGCTCACATGGCATCAGGCGGTCACGCGCATCCGCAACATCGCCGAGCATGCCATGGTGCCGGACAATGACGATCCGTTCCGCAATGCACGTACCACCAGGGCCAACTGGTTCATGCGGCTGGTGCTGGCACCGGGCTTCGTGAACTATCATGTGGAGCACCACCTCTTCATGTGGGTGCCCTGCTACAATTTGCCGAAGCTGCACAAGTATCTGCTGGCCAACGGCCACGGCGACAAGATGGAAATCAAGGACAGCTATTTTGACGTGATCAAAATGGCGACGTCGCGGCCCGATGACGAAGACAGGCCCGGCGAGATGGTGCACAACGCCCGCACCCGGCGGGTCGCCGGCATCGTGTCGGAAGGTTTCAGCGAAGCGGACACGGACGCCAAACCGAATGCCGCCTGACGTCTCTGCCGCCCGCACGGCGGAAACCGACCCACAGGCCTATGTGGCCGGCAATTCGGTGCTTCAGACGGCCCCGCTGGTGCCTGAGATCACACTGCATCTGGCAGACGAACGCGCACCGCTGTGGAACAAGACCCAGCGCGATCTGTGGGACGACGGCATTGTGCTGCCGTACTGGGCCTTTGCCTGGGCGGGGGGACAGGCGCTGGCGCGGCTGCTGCTGGACGAGCCTGACCGGGTCCGCGGAAAACGGGTTCTCGATTTTGCCTCCGGCAGCGCGATCAGCGGCATTGCCGCCATGATGGCGGGCGCGGCCCATGTTCTGGCCGCTGACATTGACCCACTCGCCGCGGTCGCCGCACAGATGAATGCTGAGGCCAACGGGGTGGCCGTCGATACGTCGACAGATGATCTCGTCGGCACCAGCCTTGCGGACTTCGATGTCATCATCGCAGGCGACATCTGTTACGAGCAGTCTGTTGCCGAGCGGGTGCGGGACTGGCTGGGCGCGGAGGCACGTCAGGGCCGGGACGTTCTCATTGGTGATCCCGGCCGCACCTTCCTGCCGCGCAAGGACCTGGAACCGGTCATCGGCTACGGCGTCAAATCCTCCCGTGATCTGGATGACACGGATGTGCGCAATGCCAGGGTCTGGCGGTTTTCCGCCGGCTGACTAAACTGCCCCCACCAAATCAAAAACACACATTCGGGGGACACCATGGTTGGAACACAGGCAGAAGCTGTCGGGCTCTATATCGGCCTCAATCTCATTTTGACGCTGGTGCTGGCCATTCTGGTGGTGCGCCAGCGCGCCAAGCATGAAATCAGCCTTGGCACCGGTGGCAATGAAGACATGGAACGCGCCATGCGGGCCCATGGCAACAATGTGGAATATGTCGCCATTGCCCTGCCCGGCCTGATTGCGCTGGCGCTGCTGGGTGCCTCAACCACTCTCATCCATGCCGCCGGTCTGCTCGTGACCCTGGGCCGCATCGGCCACGCCATCGGTATCACCAACGAGGTCACGATTTTCCGGCAGATCGGTACGCTCGCGACCTGGATCGGCGTACTTGCCCTTGGTGGTGGCTGTCTGTGGATCGTGCTGGCCTAGCGGCGCTCAGGGCCGTGCCGGTTTGCCGGTCGAGCCCCAGCTTTCATAATTCGTGTGCCAGATGGCAGCGGTGACGATTTCGGGTTCCTGCCCGTGGTCGAGATACCAGCTGTCGACTGCCCATTGCACGCCGGTTTCCTGATCAATGATGGTCGGCGCCATATGGGGGAGACTGTCGATGATATCCCCCTTGTGGAGCCGGCCGCCCAGCCGGTGCTTCCTGACGAGCCCGTCGGCCATCAACAGCTTGAGATAGGTGGTCGTGTTGACGGTTTCGTCGGCGCAGTCGAGCTGGTTCTGCAGCCAGAAATTCGAGTAGGTACCGCCAAGGTCGGCGTCCGTGCCGGTCTGGGCACCCGCCAGCTTCTCCAGCCGGGAGACGGCCTTGCCGATCAGCCTGCGCTCTTCTTCGGCACTGGCCGGTGCAGAGGCAAAAATCGCCCGTACGCCTTCCCACTGCCCCTCAGAAAGGTGCACATCGTGGCGCTCGTAGCATCCATGGCCCGAACAGATGACAAATTGCTCAGGCGAGGGCTGGCCGCCGGGGTGCAGATCATAAATCCGCTTGGCGATCGACTGATCCCGGCCCCCGGCACAAGCTGCCAGCAGGGTCGCCAGAGCACTTGCGACCAGTGTCACACGTAAAAAGCGCCTGCTTGGCCGTCCAAAACCCATCCCAGCCCCCAAAAACTTCGGCGAATCTGCTGCCTGAGGGGCGCATGGCTGCCCCAATCAGGCTATATGAGGACTTATAGCCCATCCGCGCGCTATACCAGCCTCACAGCCGCGTGAGCCCTCACCGGTTTAGCCCTTCTTTTGTCCCTGTTCAGTTTAATCATCCTCTCCCCTTATGGGGCTTTTCAGGGATGATGAAACAAGTAATTAAAATGGAAAGTAACATGATTAAAAATCCAAACTGGTAGGGGGCGAACCACTTGGCTATTTTTACAAGCGTGGCCGTGGATTCGAACTCGGCACTACCGAGAACAACTCCAGCTAGCGTTCAGAGCGGGACCAGGTCCAGCGCTCTACCCATCAATTTTTCAAATTATTTTTATCTTCTTTTTTTTATTGCCTAGAGAGGCGTTTTTTCGTTCTAGAATATCCAAAAACACATTTTCCTGGCCTATATTG
>JANQMQ010000119.1 GCA_028279995.1 Candidatus Phaeomarinibacter sp.
CAGGGCATTTCCACATCCGTCGGCATGGCCCCTGCCGAGCGGATGCTCAATGCCCGCTTCGGCAATGACCTGGTTGACCATTACACCTATGTGATCGCCTCAGATGGCGACCTGATGGAAGGCATCAGCCACGAAGCTATTTCCATGGCCGGTCACCTCAAGCTGTCGCGCCTCATCGTCCTATTTGACGACAATGGCATCACCATTGACGGCTCTTTGGACCTGTCGGAATCCGGCGACCAGATCGCCCGCTTCGAAGCCGCCGGCTGGGACACCATCCGTATTGACGGCCATGACGCAGATGCCATTGCGTCTGCCATTGAACAGGCCCGCACATCCGACAAGCCTTCCCTGATCGCCTGCCGCACCAGGATCGGTTTTGGTGCACCGACCAAGGAAGGCACAGCGGGATCGCACGGCGCACCGCTGGGCGCTGACGAGATCGAAGGCACCCGTGCCGCTCTTGGCTGGTCCAGCGCGCCGTTCGAGATTCCCGCCAATGTCCGCGACAGCTGGCGTGTCGCCGGGCTGCGCGCCGCCAAGGACCGTGCGGCATGGCAGGCCCGCATGGATGAAGCACCTGAAGCCCTCAAGGCTGAGTTCGAACGCACTCAGGCCGGCTCGCTGCCCAACGCCCTTCATGCGGAAATCAACAAGATGAAGCGCGGCTTCTCGGACGAGAAGAAGGCCGTCGCCACCCGCAAGGCGTCAGAAGCCGTCCTCAACGGCCTGGCGGATGTCGTACCGGAACTGGTCGGCGGCTCCGCTGACCTGACAGGGTCAAACAACACCCGCACCAAGAGCCAGACCTCGGTCACAGCTGACGACTACTCCGGCAGCTACATTCATTACGGCATTCGCGAGCACGGCATGGCGGCCGCCATGAACGGCATGGCGCTCCACAAGGGTCTCATCCCCTATGGCGGCACCTTCCTGGTCTTTTCTGACTACTGCCGCCCCTCCATTCGCCTGGCGGCCCTGATGCAGCGCCGCTCGGTCTATGTGTTCAGCCATGATTCGATAGGCCTGGGCGAGGACGGCCCCACCCACCAGCCGGTGGAGCACCTGGCGTCCCTGCGCGCCATTCCAAACCTCAATGTCTTCCGTCCCGCTGACGCCGTTGAAACAGCGGAAGCATGGGAAGTGGCGCTCAAATCCGCTGACCGGCCCAGCGTCATTGCCCTCACCCGCCAGAATCTCGAGACCCTGCGGACAAAACACACCGACGACAATCTCTCGGCCCGCGGCGGGTACGAAATTGCCGCGTCCGATGGCGATGCCAAGGCGACGCTGATCGCCACCGGCTCGGAAGTGGAAATCGCCGTTGCCGCCCAGAAGCTGCTGCAGGCTGAAGGCATTCCCACCCGCGTGGTATCCATGCCCTGTCAGGACCTGTTCAACGAACAACCCGCAGCATATCGCGAGGACGTCCTGCGCCCTGACACGGTCCGGGTAGCCGTCGAGGCAGGCATCGAGATGGGCTGGCAGCGCTATGTCGGCGACAAGGGCGGCTTCATTGGCATGGACAGTTTTGGGGCAAGTGCCCCTTACAAGCAGCTCTATGAGCAGTTCGGCATCACGGCCGATGCTGTCGCAAACGCAGTGCGCGAGCGCCTTTAAGAGCCTTTCAGGCGTTCACGCCGAGGGTGGGTCTGCATAAAAACCGCCTTTGCGCTGATCGCATGTCGGATTCCCTGCCCCTGCGCCTTCCATCCCCAATGATGTTTCGCTATACCCACGCCAAACACGCACGGGGCTAGGCAATTCCGCCTTCTCCATGCGGACAAGCTTCTGCTGCGAAAGGTGATTTCATCATGCCTGTGAAGGTCGCGATTAATGGTTTTGGCCGTATTGGCCGTCTGGTACTCCGGGGCATCGTTGAGTCTGGCCGCAAGGACATTCAGGTCGTCGCCATCAACGATCTGGGCTCAGCTGAAGCGAACGCTCACCTGCTGCAGCATGACACAGTCCACGGGCGCTTCCCGGCCAAGGTATCCAACACCAAGGACTCGATCACGGTCGACGGCAACAAGATCAAAGTGACCGCCGAACGCAACCCGGCAGACCTGCCATGGGGCGATCTCGACGTGGACATCGCTCTTGAATGCACCGGTATCTTCGCCTCCAAGGAAAAGGCATCCGCTCACCTCGACGCTGGTGCAAAACGCGTTCTGGTCTCTGCTCCTGCAACCGGCGCAGACCTGACTGTCGTTTATGGCGTCAACCACAGTGATTTGAAGAAGTCGCACAAAGTGGTGTCCAACGCGTCTTGCACCACCAACTGCCTGGCTCCTGTAGCCAAGGTACTGGACGACACTTTCGGCATTGAGCGCGGTTACATGACGACGGTCCACGCCTATACCGGCGACCAGCCAACGCTGCACACTCTCCACAAGGACTTGCACCGCGCCCGCGCTGCCGCCTCCAACATCATCCCGACCTCCACCGGCGCCGCAAAGGCCGTAGGCCTGGTGTTGCCGAAGCTGGCCGGCAAGCTCGACGGCACCGCCGTTCGCGTCCCCACCCCGAATGTGTCGATGATCGACCTCGTCTTCACCGCCAAGAAGGCACTCTCCGTTGATGCCATCAACGACGCCATGAAGGCCGCCGCGCGCACCAAGCCTCTCAAGGGTGTTCTTGCCGTTAACAACAAGCCGCTGGTGTCCATGGACTTCAACCATGACCCGGCGTCCTCCACCTTCGACCTGACACAGACCCAGGTCATCGAAGGCAAGATGGGCCGCGTCCTGTCCTGGTATGACAATGAGTGGGGCTTTGCGAACCGCATGGCCGACACCGCCGTTGCCATGTCCAAGCTGCGCTAAGCCGCACGCACTGATCAGCACCACACGGAATTTCAGGATAACGCCATGAGTGAAAAATCGTTCGCAACCCTGGACGATCTGTTCGCTCATGGCGATGTCTCGGGTAAGCGTATCCTCATGCGCGCCGACCTGAACGTCCCGGTGAACGACGGGGCCGTCAGCGATGCCACCCGCATCGAGCGCATCGTGCCGACGATCCGCGAGCTGACCGGCAAGGGCGCCATCGTCGTCCTGCTCTCCCATTTCGGACGCCCCAAGGGCGAACGAAACCTGGAGTTCTCCCTCAAGGTCGCCGTCCCTGCAGTGGCTGAAGAGTCCGGGCTCGATGTCGCCTTCGCCGATGATTGCATCGGCGACGCTGCATCAAGTGTGATTGCCGGAGCAAAGCCGGGCAGTGTTGTGCTGCTGGAGAACACCCGCTTCCACAAGGGTGAGACAGACAATGACGGCGCCTTTGCGGGCCAGCTGGCAGCCCTGGGCGATGCCTATGTGAATGACGCGTTCTCCGCCGCCCACCGCGCCCATGCGTCGACGGAAGCCCTCGCCAAGCGCCTGCCCGCCTATGCCGGCCGCGCGATGGAAGCAGAACTGACGGCGCTGGAAGGCGCCTTGGCCAAACCGGAGAAGCCGGTCGTGGCAATCGTCGGCGGCGCCAAGATCTCCACGAAACTCGATCTGCTCGGCAATCTCGTCAGCCGCGTTGACTATCTGGTGATCGGCGGCGGTATGGCGAATACCTTCCTGGCTGCCAAGGGTATCGACGTCAAAGCCTCCCTGTGCGAGCACGACCTTGGCGATACGGCCCGCGACATCCTTGCCAAGGCAGAGATCGCCGGGTGCCAGGTCCTGCTCCCCCGTGATGTGGTTGTGGCGCAAGAGTTCAAGGCGATGGCGCCCTGCAAAACGGTCCCGGCCGCGGAAGTCCCTGATGGCCACATGATCCTCGACGTGGGCTCAGACACCATCGCGGATCTAGCCGCCCGCTTTGAAGCGGCCAAGACCGTCGTCTGGAACGGTCCGCTGGGCGCTTTCGAAATCGCTCCCTTCGACAATGGCACCAACGCCGCAGCCCGCCATGTGGCCATGCTCACGAAGATGGGCCAGCTCAATTCCGTCGCTGGTGGCGGCGACACGGTGGCGGCGCTCAACAATGCGGGCGCTGCTGACGATTTTTCCTATGTGTCCACCGCCGGAGGTGCTTTCCTTGAATGGCTGGAAGGCAAGACCCTGCCCGGCGTTGAGGCCCTGAGTCGCGGATAGGAAGCGCCGCATAGCGGCAACAAGCAAGTGGAGAAAGAGGCTGCCCAAAGCATCCCAGTCGCCCAAACCCCGTTGTCGCCTGTACCTGATCACGCCGCCGCGTCTCGACGACCTGGCGGCGTTTTCGCACGCTTGTGAAGAGGCGCTCAGCGCGGGCGACGTCGCCTGTGTCCAGCTCCGCCTCAAGGACGTTGGCGATGCTGAAGTCATCAAGGCCGCTGAAACGCTGATCCCCATTGCCCATGCCCATGATGTAGCGTTTCTGATCAACGACCGGCCGGATATCGCCCTGAAGGTCGGTGCCGACGGCGTGCATGTCGGCCAGCAGGATGCTCCGTATGAGGAGGCCCGCAACCTCCTCGGGCCGGATGCCATCGTCGGCGTTACGTGCCATGACAGCCGCCATCTGGCGATGGAAGCCGGCGAGCAGGGTGCAGACTATGTCGCTTTCGGTGCCTTCTACGAGACCACCACCAAGGATGCGGTCTCCCGCACCAAGCCCGAAATCCTCTCCTGGTGGCAGCGCCTGTTCGAGGTGCCCTGCGTCGCCATCGGCGGAATTACGCCACAAAACGCCGCACCGCTTGTTGCGGCAGGCGCGGATTTCCTTGCGGTCTCATCCAGCGTATGGTCTCACCCCAGCGACCAGGGGGGTCCGGGCCA
>JANQMQ010000132.1 GCA_028279995.1 Candidatus Phaeomarinibacter sp.
ACCTACGCAGACCCGGAAACCTGCAAGCGCTTCGTCGGGCCGGCTCTTCGCGGTGAAGAAATCTGGTGCCAGTTGTTCTCGGAACCGGCTGCCGGGTCGGACGTGGCAGGCATCCGGACCAAGGCAGAAAAAGACGGCGACGAATGGGTGATCAACGGTCAGAAGGTTTGGACCTCCGGCGCCCAGTTCTCTGACTTCGGCATCATCGTGACGCGGACAGATCCCACTGTGCCCAAGCACAAGGGTCTGACCATGTTCTGGCTCGATATGAAGTCGCCCGGCGTTGAAGTCCGCCCGATCAAGCAGATGTCTGGCGATTCTGGCTTCAACGAGGTCTTCTTCACGGATGTGCGCGTGAAGGACAGCCAGCGTCTTGGCGAAGTCGGCCAGGGTTGGAAGTCCGCGATCACCACGCTCATGAACGAGCGTCTTGCCGTTGGCGGCGGTGCCGGTGCCGGTGACTTTGGTGAACTGCTTGCGCTTGCTCGCTCGACGGAGCTTGAGGAAGGCACGGCCATTTCTCAGGCATCAGTCCGCGAAAAGATTGCCGACTGGTATGTCGAAAGCCAGGGACTGAAGCTCAACCGCTTCCGCACCATCACGGCTCTGTCAAAAGGAACGGCACCTGGTCCCGAGGCATCCATCGGCAAGATCGTATCCGCGCCGAAGATGCAGGATCTTGCATCCTTCGCCATGGACCTTGAAGACATGGGCGGTATCATTACCGACCGGAAGATCGCGCCGCTCAATGGCGGGTTCCAGGCCCAGTGGTTTGGTGCTGCGGGCTACCGCATCGCCGGCGGTACAGATGAAATCCTGCGCAACATCGTTGCCGAGCGTGTGCTAGGGCTGCCGCAGGATGTTCGTGTGGACAAGGATGCCGCATTCAATGAGCTTCCAAGCGGCAAGTAACGCTTGGACAGTTCGACATCTTGAAACGGCCCGGAGATATGTCTCCGGGCCGTTTTCTTTTGCCGTCATATCAAAGGGGCAGCACTTCCACCGTCGTGCCTGCATCTGCGGCCGGTGCATCGGGCAGACGGCGGATCAGCACATTGGCTTCCGAGAGGGCTGCGAGATGCGACGAGTCCTGCTTGTCCATGGCGCGGACCGGACCGGTTGCCGTGTCGCGAATGCCGCGAAGGTAGGTTTCCCTGTCGCCGTTCTGTGCCAGAGGGGCGGAGAGGACCGCGGTTTCAAATCCAAGCGCAAGCGCGGTGGGCTGTGCCAGCAAGGTGCGCAGCGCCGGTACAAGAAAGAGCCGTGCCGTGACCATGGCGGATACAGGATTGCCGGGCAGACCCAACACGGGCAGGTCGCCAAGTTTGCCGAACCAGGCCGGCTTGCCTGGTTTCACCCGTACTTTTTCAAATACGAGCTGTCCGCCTTCTTCCGTAAAGACCCGCCGCAGATGATCATGATCACCGACGGACGCGCCGCCAATGGTGACCAGGAGGTCTGCACCTTCCGCTGACGCGAGCGCCTCGCGGACGTCTTCCGGGTCGTCGCGTGCAATGCCAAGCGAGAGAGGCTGGCCGCCTATCGAGAAGACCAGCGCCGACAGACCCGGTGTTCCGGAATTGAAAATCTGGTCGCCATCCGGCGTTTCACCGGCATGCACCAACTCGTCACCTGTCGCCAGAATGGCCACTTTGGGGCGACGCATGACTGGGATGTCTCCCACTCCGGCTGCTGCTGCCAGCGAGACCTTGGCAGGGCTCAAAATCGTACCTGCGCCAAGCAGGTGCTGGCCTGCTTCATAGTCTGACCCGGCCGGGCGGACGTGCCGTCCCGGATTTGCCGGATCGCCTGTGCGCAGCGTGTCAGCATTGATCTCCACATTTTCCTGAATGACGACCTGATCTGCGCCCTCCGGGATCCGTGCGCCGGTCGATACACGGACTGCCTGTGTGGGTTCGATGGGCGTGTCGAGCCCGGTTCCGGCCCGCGATTCTCCCTTGAGGGAAAAGGTCCCGCCTTTAAGGTCCTGTGACCGCACCGCGTAGCCATCCATCGCCGAGACGGCACTAGGAGGCTGGTTGCGGTCGGCCACAATGTCTTCTGCGAGCGTACGGCCGAAGGCCCGCGCGGCGGACACGGTTTCACTGCTCAGCGGGGTGAGCGCGGATGCGATCTGCGCCCGCGCTTCCTCAACCGTAATCATGCGAAGGATGGAAATCTTACTTCTCGCCCAACCGTGGAATCATCTCGATCAGGTTACACGGCTTGTGGGTGTGATCGAACTCAGCCTTGAGAACCTTCTCCCAGCCGTCGCGCACCGCACCGCTGGAGCCGGGCAGGGCGAACAGGAAGGTTTCGCCTGCGATACCCGCAGTGGCGCGTGACTGCAATGTCGACACACCAACGCTTTCGAAGCTGACCATGTGGAACACGACTGAGAACCCCTCAATCTCCTTGTCGTAGAATGTGTGGAAAACCTCCGGCGTAATGTCACGACCGGTGAGGCCGGTGCCTCCAGTGGAAATCACAGCGTTGATGGCCGGCTCATCAATCCATTGCTGAAGCTTTGCAGCGATGGTGTCTTTTTCGTCCTTCACGATCGCTCGGTCGACAACCTTATGCCCGGCAGCCCCGATCTCTTCAATCAGATAGGCACCGGACGTATCTGTGCTCTCATCACGGGTGTCGGAAATGGTCAGGACGGCAAAGCCGACAACTTGGGGGGCAGCGTCTGTCACGGGCAGTATCCACTCTCAACTTGCAGGGGCCTCACCATAGGCGAAGCCAGCCGTCCACGCGAGCGGGCAGACCGAAGAGCTCCTATGCTTCTTCAAGGGGCAATGGCTCCATGCCCAGGGCATCTCGGTAGGTATTGTGGTAGTGGTGCAGCGCTGGCTCATTCCGGCCAAAAACCATTTCCTTCAGGAAGCCGGATCGGAGCCCACGGTGGGACGATGCCGCCGCCGCATAGTCTTCGTCACGGATGATTTCTGCAAAACGAGTTGCAAGTTCTGCAATCGTATTGTCGCCGCTGTCCAGCGCGTCCGGTCGCGCATAGAACGAGATACGCGAGAAGGACCGGTCGGGATCGTCACCATGCGGGTACACCCGCACCAGGATGACGGTTGCCTGGCCCACATTCACCTGCACATTGGGAAACATGTAGTAGACCGGAAAGGCGCCATCATTGATGTGCCATGTTTCCTCCGGCTTGTTGCGCAGGTCATCGATGCCCCGTGTGCACAGAGCCATGCGGTGGTTGCGTCCATAGATGTCATATCCCTGTACATTGCCGTGGAAGAAGGGGAAGAGTGAGTTCTTGTGCAGGGCGCTGAAGTGATAGGTCTCGCCGAATGTGTCGATGGCCAGCTTCCAGTTCATTGGCGTCTCATAGGTATCGTCGCCGATATAGACCAGACTTGCGAAATCCCATGCGGTGAATTCCGGCGTCAGGCCACCCATCAGAGTGTCGACATCAAGTTGCCCGTCCGCCTGCGGATGAACCCATAGAACGCCGCAATGCTCTTTGGCTGGCAACTCGACAAGACCATGGCAGTCCTTGTCGATGGCGCCGAAATGCTCTTCCTTGGGAACAGCCACAAGCTTGCCCTCCGAGCTGTAGGTCCAGGCATGGAAGGGACAGGAGAAGAGGTTCTTCTTGCCGCGTGATGTCTCTTCAACGATCGCGCCGCGATGGCGACAGACATTGGCAAAGGCACGGAACGTGCCGTTCTGATTCCGGGTCGCAAGCAGCGGCACGCCGAAGTCATTGTGGGTCACGAAACTGCCGGCCTCCGGCAGGTCACCGCTCAGCCCGATGATTTGCGGGTGGCTGCGAAAGAAGCTCTCCCATTCGCGCGCGGCGATGTCCGGTGAGGTATAGGCCTCAGCTGGATTGTGACGAATGCCTCCTGCATCGACATTTGTGCCGTTGTCGATGTGATCCATCAGACGCTTCAAAACCCGAACCTGCTCTGCGCGTTCCATGGAAGGGCTCCCTTGTGTTTATTGGGCTTGAGGAGCAGTATGCAAAAATTGCAACATGTTGCAATAATTTTTCTGTATAGATCAGCCCATGAGTGTTCGGGAATCCGCCAAGCAGGAGCGCATTCAGCGTGCGCTGGATGCAGCGCGCGCCATTTTGCGCCGCGATGGCGTGGACGGCTTGCAGATACGCACGATTGCTGAGGAGGCGGGTCTGGCCGTCCGCACGCTCTACAACCAGTTCAGCGGCGGCAAGTCGGATGTGTTGTTGAGGCTCATGTCTCAGGAACTGGATGAACTGGCCCAGGACCTGGATGCTTTGCAACTCGATGACGGTATTGAGATGTCGCGGGCCATCATCACGGTCTCCATCGCCCGCTTTCGGGTCTCGGAAGATGTAATGCGGCCATTGATGGCACTCACCTATTCTACGTCTGACAAGGGCACGGCGATGCTGGCAAATCAGGCAAGAGGGTTGCAGGAGCGTGCGATTGCGCGGGCCGTCGAGGACAGGCAGTTGAGCGATCTTGTCCCCGTAAGGGTGCTCGCCCATCTCATTCTTGATGCCTATGCCAATGCGGGTCACCGCTGGGCGCGCGGCTCGCTTGATCACAAGGGGTTCGAGACGCAGGCGCTGCATACCTGGAGCTGTTTGCTCCTCGGTATTGCGCAGGGCAAGACCCGCGATCGATTTGAACAGGAGATAAAGCGCCTGACGCCGGGTATGCAGAAATTGGTGAAGACAGCCGCAGTCTAGGGCTGGTCGTCCAGATGCGTTCCGCGCCGTTCGAGGTCTTTCAGGATCAGTCGGGCATTGCGCATGTTGGATTTGAAGGCAATGTCGAAAATGTCACCCAGCACCGGCACCGCACCAACAGCCGTATCGAGCAATGTGTTGATGCCCATGGCGACCAAAGTGCGTTTGCGGACCTTGGCTCGTGTAGCTTCGGAAAAAATGTAGCCCGCCAGCAGCAAACCGATCGCGTCCCCGATACCGGGAATGACGCCCAAGAGCCCATCAAGGCCTAAACGCACCTGAGTGCCCGGCAGGCCAAACTGGGCATCCAGCAATGTTGCCAGCTTGTTGATCCGCTCGGCAATCTCACGCTCTTCGCCGGTCAGACTGTCCGGCAGGATGATTTCCTGATGGGGTGTCTCAGGCGGCTGGTCCATGTGGTCTGTCCTGCGCAGATGGGGCGGGCAATGCCTGAAAGTCTAGGGCGGAACGGCATGGCTTGGATATGGGCATGTAGCCCGCGGATTCTAGCCCGCGACGCGCGCCGCCTGTTTGTGCTGTAGTGGCGCTGAAAGATATTCAACGCAAAACCAGTACAGGGACGAAACACATGGCTATCGATTTTGTGATTCCGGATGAAGCAAAAGAAGTCCGCGCGCGGGTGCGTAAGTGGGTGCAGGAAGAGTGCATTCCCGCTGAAAAACGCCTGGCCGACGGTGAGGACTACAAGACTGTCCTGGCAGACCTACGCAAGAAGGCACGCCCCCAGGGGCTGTGGCTGCCATTCATGCCAAAGGAATTCGGCGGCATGGGCCTTGGCCCCCTCGCCAACGCGCTGGTGCAGATGGAACTCGGCCAAAGTCACCTTGGTGCGTTGTCCATGAACTCGCAGGGCCCCGACGATGCCACCATGCTGACGCTTCTCGCGCACGGCACCGAGCACCAAAAGGAAAAATACCTCAAGCCGTTCCTCGATGGTGACAAGCGTGTTTGTTACTCCATGACCGAGAAGGCCGCTGGCGCTGATGCTACC
>JANQMQ010000152.1 GCA_028279995.1 Candidatus Phaeomarinibacter sp.
GTCCCTGGAGAACCCCTCAAATGTCGATGCCAACGCCATCTCCCATATTGATCATCAGACAATGCTTTATAACATTATGATCATAATTTCATAAGTTCAATCCCATCTCGCAAGACACCCGACTTCAGCCGAAATGCTGTTCCGGCGAATCGTAAATGCGGTCTTTACCATTTGGGGATAGACACACTGTCAGGGGACGCCGACAGAAAGAGACAGCATACAGATGGTGTACCAACTCATCTATGTCAGCACCGCTATATGCAGCACGGGCGACAGCGAGATTGCGGACATTCTTGCGACCGCGCGCCGCAACAACAAGGCGTCGGGTATTACAGGTCTGCTGCTATGTCACGGCGGAACGTTTTTTCAAACTCTTGAAGGCGATCAGGACACAGTGACGGCCTGCTTTGGATCCATCGAAAGGGATTCAAGACACAAGGATGCAGTCGTCCTGATGAGAAAAGCTCAGGAACACCGTGTGTTCTCGCAATGGTCGATGGGACATGCCGTTCCGGAGAAGCTTTCGCCCAACAATCGGGACACTGTCATATCGCTCTCGAGCCTTGCGAAGGACCTCGCCGCAGCTCCCGAGTCCCAGCGGCACGAAGCATCAATGCTCGCAGCCAGTTTCGTTCGCGGCTTTCGCGAGTTTGATCAGATCTGAAGTCGAAATGTCAGCAGGTGGTGCCACGCAGCAGGCAACGGGACAGCGGCTCTATCGCTCTGAGAATGCCGTATCAAGGGACCGGAACACCGGCTTGAGCAGGTAGCGCACGATCGACTTTGACCCTGTGACGATCTCCGCATTCACCACCATGCCGGGCAGCACAAGGTGCTTGGCCATCTCACTGCCCACATAGTTGCGGTCCAGCGTAATGGTGGCGTGATAGAAGTGCTCTCCCCGCTCATTCTCGAACGTGGACGCTGAGATCTTGCTGACGCTGCCTTCAAGCGCTCCGAACCGGGCCGGGTCATAGGTGGTCACGCGTACATGTGCGCGGTCACCGATACTCACATGTCCGATGTCTTTTGGATCCACATCAACCTTGGCCACCAGTTCATCATCAATGGGAACAATTTCCAGAACCGGGTCGCCCGGGCGGACGACATCGCCGACCGAGTGGACCGTCAGTCCCTTGACCAGACCACGTGCCGGCGCTCGCAGAGCAAGGCGCTTGACGCGATCACGCGCCTTGGCAATCTGGTTATTCACTTCTTCAAGTTCACCGAGAGCCCGCGCCCGGTCGCGTTTTGCTTCATCAACAAGGCGGGCATCAATCTCCTGAAGGCTCAGTTGCGCCTCAAGCAGCGCCTGCTCCACCTCGGACGTGCGACCCTGCGTGGTAATCAACTCACCGCGGGTCTGCTCAACGGCTCTTTGGCTTTCCAGGAACGCAATCCGGGAGACAAGGCCTTTTTCAAGAAGCCCCTGACGCATTCCCATTTGCTCTTCAAGAATACCGACCTGCGTTTCCAGGTTGGCCACGCGACGTTCCAGCGATGTCAGTTCGGCTTTACGCTGTGCAATCCGCGAACTGGCCACACCGCGCTGCTCCGCCCGTGACGCATTCTGAAGCGCCCAGGCTTCCATCTGAGCATTGGCCAGATGACGAAACTCTGCATCCACATCGAAGGCAGGTTCTTCCTCGTTGACAAATGCTTCCTGGCGAATGGCGGTGAGTTCGAGCGACGCGGCTTTGGCCCGCGCCTGATCAAGGTCAGCACCTGCAAGGGCAGGCTGAAACTGCACAAGCGCCTCTCCCGCCTCAACAAGCGTCCCATTGCTCACGAGAATGTCGCCGACAATACCGCCCTCAAGATGCTTGACCGTCAGTACGGACCCTGCTGGCTCAACCTGACCGGCCGCTACGGCCAGTTCACGGACAGTCGTAATCGGCGCCCAGACGATGGCCAGCCCTACAAAGAAGCTGATGACCATCAGAATAAGGCTCGCAATACGGGGGGCTTTTCCTTCCTCAAGCGCCAGCGGCAACGCCAGGAGTTTTTCATCCGGCGCACCAAGCATGCGGCGCTTAAATCTGTGAAGACCGAGTTTCACCCTTAGCCCCCAAACAATTCTGCGAGTACCTGATCAGGCGGTCCGTCCAATGCCACACGGCCTTGGTCAATAACCACGACACGATCAGCAATCTTCATATGGGACGGGCGTTGAGTAACCATTAAGACCGTTGCATTTCCTTTGAGATTTGCCAGTTTTGCGCGCAATAGTTCATCACCTTCGTCGTCAAGGTTGTTGGCAGGCTCATCAAAAAGGTAAATCGGGGCTTTCTTGACATAGGCCCTGGCAAGGGCGAAGCGCTGCTTCATGCCGTCAGCCATACGCCGCTGAAACTGGTCCGTCATGCGGGTCTCAAGACCCTCGGGCAGTGACGCCACAAATTCAGCGAGCCCGGCATCAGAGAGCGCCTGCTGGATGTCTTCCTCGCTGGCCGTGGGCTGGGCCAGACGCATGTTCTGAGCCAGCGTTCCGTGAAACACCGACGTCCGCTGAGCCACATAGCCGATGGACTGACGAAGATCACCCTTATCGAGCTGACGCAGATCATTTCCATCAATGGCAACAGCTCCTGCCTGCGGCATGTAAAGAGCCGAGCATATCTTGAGGATTGTCGACTTACCCGATCCGCTTGCGCCGGTGATAGCCACCATCTCGCCGGGCTTGACGGCAAAGTCGACGCCGACCAGCGCCGGCTCTGCTCTTGGCGTGTAGCGGAAACTGACCTTTCCAAAGGCAATGCGTCCCTTGAAGCTGCGGTAGAAAGAGGCCTGCTGGCTCGGCGACCGTTCCACCTGCAATCGCATCAGCTGATTGACCTGCGCGAGGGACTG
>JANQMQ010000179.1 GCA_028279995.1 Candidatus Phaeomarinibacter sp.
CGTGCCGCTCGCCGCAGCGGCCCAGGAACTGCGCACCGCCGCGTGGGACAGGGTTCTTGAGGCCGTCCGCGCCCCTGAGTTCACGCTCATGCTGCTGCAGGCGGGAGGGCTGACCATTGCCGCATCCGGGGCGACAGCGGACGACATGTCGTCGGATCGTGGTATGGCCCTTGCCCGCTTTGCCCGCGACCGGCTGGCGGGCCAGTGGCAACGGGCTGTGATCGCTCATCACGACCTTGCAGGTCTGGACAATGACGCCCGTCATGACCTCCGCAAGCGGCTCAAGACCCTGCGATATGAAGCAGAGTTCTTCGCGCCCCTATGGTCGGTGCAGGATACCAAACCGTTCATGCGCCAACTGAAGAGGGTTCAGAATGATCTCGGCGTCATCAATGATGCCGCGACGGCCATGCAGATTGCCCACCGGGCGGCCGATGAGATTGGTGGCGAGCGGTCCCGGGAAGCGGCGGGGTTTGTCGCTGGCTGGTATGCGGCGCGCGCCGAAGCCGCCTTCGATGAGGTCATGGACATGTGGCCGGGTTTTGAGACCCTTGAAGGCTTCTGGTGCCGGCGACCGATCGTTACCCGCAGATAGATTGCGGATTTAGCAACAATTTGAATGGTTTGATGCGGTCGTATTTAACGCGTGTCAGGGCATGCTTGTGGTTCATGCTCGCCCGCTGCTTGATTGGCCTGGACCCACCGGATGTCAAAACCCGCCGTAAAACCCGCATTATCCCCGGACGCAGTGCCCGCCGGCGCAGCGGTATCCGGCGCGGACGGTGTTCTGGCGCCGGTACCTGAAAGAGCGCCCGATACTCGCACGCGGCCGGGGACGCTGGTTGATCTCGACCGAATGATGGCGCTGCACGCCTCGCACGTCGAGTTCCTTGAGGGCGTGCGCGGTGGCCGCAAGATGATCCTGCGGGCTTGTGATCTGTCCGGTCTTGACCTGTCGGGTCTCAACCTCGAAGGCGCGGACCTCATGGGATGCATGCTGCGCAACGCGCGGCTTGAGACCACGCGGCTCTGCTACGCCAATCTGTTTGGCGCAGACTTCACAGGGGCCAATCTGACAGACGCTGATCTGGAACGCGCGGACCTGCGCGGCGCTTGTTTCGATGATGCAGATCTGAGTTATGCCAACATGGCGCAGGCCGATCTGCGGGCGGGACGCTTGCTGGACAGCAAGGATGCAGGCGATGCCTCGGTTACCGGCACGGTTTCGATGGTCGGAGCCATATTGCGCGAAACAGACCTGACCGAAGTGCGCATGAAGGAGGCCAAACTCAGCGAAGCGCGGATTGTCTCCGCCCGCATGGTTCAGGCCGATGCCCGCCGTGTGTCCTTTGCCCGCGCGCAGCTGACGAATGTCGATCTGCAAGGTGCGCAGCTGGTGGATGCTGACTTCTCCGGCGCCAGCATCGATCGCGCGAGCCGCCTGAGCACCAACCTGCAAAGGGCGACCGGTGTCACCACCCTGCCGTCCGTCAACCTGATCGAAGAGAAACTTGCGCTTCACGAACGCTGGGTCAAAAGCAACGGCAAGCTTGGAACCCGCGCGGACTTCACCAATCAGGATCTCTCCGGCATGGATCTGTCCCGTCGCATGCTGGCTGCTGCGGTGTTGAAGAACGCCGTCTTGGTTGATGCAAATCTCACCGGCGCGCGCCTCGCCGCGGCCGAGCTTGCAGGCGCCAACCTTCTGGGAGCCCGCCTCGCCCAGGCGGATCTGCGTGGCGCGGACCTGCGGGGGGCATGCATCCGGGGAACCCAGATGGCGCAGATAAAATCCGGAGAACTCAAGGGCACCGGACTTCGCACCCGTTCAGCCCAGGATGCAGCGCCATAGGCGTTAGTTTTTCTGCATTTGGAAGGTGAGGCCGCTGCTGGCAGGACCCCCGTAAATCTGATACGGCTGGCCGCCATATGCGCCCCCGCGCCCAAACCGTTCAACAGGCCGTCTCATCATGTCTGACAAATCCGCCGTACCTGCTGGGCCTGACGTACTGGCCCGCCTCGCGGACGCCATCGCATCCCGCAAGGGCGGGGATCCGTCCGAAAGCTACACGGCCAAACTGCTGACCCGCGGCATCGAAAAATGTGCTCAGAAACTTGGCGAAGAAGCGGTGGAAACCGTGATCGCTGCCGCCGCGCGGGACAAGACCGGTGCTGTCAGCGAAAGCGCTGACGTCCTCTACCACCTTCTGGTGCTCTGGGCGGCTTTGGATATTGATCCCGCCGAGGTCTATGGGGAGCTTGCAAGACGCGAAGGCATCTCGGGCATTGCCGAAAAAGCCGGCCGCAAGAATTCCTGACGGGAGTGTACCGCCATGGCTGAGCCCTACGACCACGACAACATCTTTGCGAAAATTCTGCGCGAGGAAATTCCCGCCAAGCGCGTCTACGAGGACCCGTTCGCGCTCGCCTTCCACGACATCAATCCACAGGCACCGGTCCATGTGCTGGTCATTCCCAAGGCCCCCTATGTGAGCCTCGATGACTTTCTGGCCGAGGCGACCGACGATCAGATCACCGGCTTCTTCCGCGCTGTGGGGAAGGTCGCCCGCGCCCTTGGACTCGCTGAGAGCGAAGGCGGTGCCGGTTTCAGGGCGCTGGCCAATGCAGGCGGCGATGCCCATCAGGAAGTCCCGCACCTGCATGTGCACCTGTGCGGCGGCAAGCCCTTGGGCCCGATGCTGGTCAAATAGGCCCGAATTTCTGCCCTTCGCTCAAAACGACTCGCCGTCAGCGAACGCTCCCTGCCGGATCGGATTCACAACCCACATCATTCCGGAACCGGAATTATAAGGATTCGCTTAGCGCGATCCTTTTGCCGGACCGCGGATTCATGGCAGATATCCGAGGCTAGAGGCCCTTTGAGGCCACAAGCTCTGAAAGGGCTACTTCTGGACGCGGGCCCATATGCGAAATGACTTCGGACGCGCAGATCGACCCCATGCGGGCGCAATCAACCGGTGACCGGCCGGTGGCCCAGCCAAACATGAAGCCCGCGGCAAACTGGTCGCCGGCCCCCGTGGTGTCCACAAGTGCCGATGGCTTCTCGGCGTCGACCACATGGATTTCGCCATCAACGACGACCACCGAACCGGCCTCTGAGCGGGTCAGGGCTGCCACCCGGCACTCGCCTCGGACGGCCTGCAGGGCTTCATCAAAGGTGTCGACCTGATAGAGCGACAGGATCTCGTCTTCATTGGCAAAGAGAATGTCCACATTGCCTTTGACCAGATCGCGGAACTCGCTGCGGTACCGGTCGACGCAGAAGGAGTCCGACAGTGTGAGCGCCACCAGACGGTTGGCATTATGGGCGGCCTTGGCGGCCTTCAGAAAGGCTTCTTTCGCTGCCGGCGGGTCCCACAGATAGCCCTCCAGATAGGTAATCGCGGATTTGGAGATGATTTCGACATCCACGTCGTCCGGTGTCAGGTCCTGCGCCGCCCCAAGATAGGTGCTCATGGAGCGCTGGGCGTCAGGCGAGACGACAATCAGGCACCGCCCGGTGGCCGGGCCGCG
>JANQMQ010000188.1 GCA_028279995.1 Candidatus Phaeomarinibacter sp.
CAGTCGGGCACCGATGGCCAGTGGAATGCTGGTAATGCCCGCCATGCCGCCCTCCGGCACCGCATTGATGAAGGCGGAACTGCGTGCCGCCCGCCCGTCCTTGCGGCCAGTAGCCTGTGCTGTGAGCAGCGGCATGTCCGGTCCGCTGAACCAGCCCATCACCGTACCAGCCAGCCGGTCGAAGAGGGACGCTTCGCTGGCGGTGACTTTCTCGATGAAGCGTGCAGCGGCATCTTCCAGTGCCATGCCGCCCTCAATGTTGCGTTTCGCGGTCAGCAGCATGTTCGCGGCGCCCGGCGGCAGGATCATCATGTTGAGCGAGCTGTCCGTTACATTCAGGTAGCGCGGCAGGGTCACCGCCTCAGGATGACCGACGGTCCAGACCTTGCGGGTGCCGCCGCCCGGCGCGGGCACGTTGACGGGCACCAGCGGATCAGCCTCGGCCAGCCTGCCGCTGCGCCAGACCTTCACCTTGCCCGAGCACTGCTCAAGCCAGTGGATGATGGCGGCTGACGGTTTTCCGTCCGCTGTCACACCTTCCTCCGAGATGTCCACGTCACCGCCCTCGACTGACCACATGGTCGAAAGGGTGTCGACCGCGTCGAGCGCGCGATGCGCCATGACGGCCAGCATGTTGGTGACGCCGGGGCTGGCGCCAAGGCCGACAATCGCCATGACCCCCGCCGCCCGGGCGTCCGCGTCGAGCGCCATCATCTCAAGCGTCGGTTCGGGGTCGTCGCAGATGTCGATATAGGGCGTGCGGGCCGCAATGGACGCCTTGAGGATCGGCACTCCGAAGCGGAAGAACGGTCCCACCAGATTGAGACACAGATCGGCCTCGGCCATAGCTGCGGCGAGGGCTGTATCATCGGTCACATCCAGCGACAGGGCATGCGCCTTGGGTCCGCAGCGTGCTGCAAGCTGACCGGCCGCATTGCCATCCCGGTCCGCAATGGTGAGCGAGCTTACGGCGTCAAAGCCGGCGACGGTCTCAGCTGCTGTGACACCCATCGCACCGGCGCCGAGCAGAAGAACTTTCATGACGCATTCTCCAAACGTGAAGACTATTCATTTTTGGTGACCTTGCGCATGTGGGTGGCCAGAGTCAATAAACAAGAATAGTCTTCACGTTTGAGAGTCGCCTATGACCACCACCCCGGACCAGACGAACCGCCTGTCGCCATCACAGTCACGCTCCCGCGACCGGGTGGCGCGGGTACTGGACGCTGCGGAACGTGTGCTGGCACGCGATGGCTATGAAGGGGCAAGCCTGCAGTCCTTCGCCAAGGAGGCGGGGGTGAGCCAGACATCGCTCTACCGCTACTGGCCCAACAAGCAGGGGGTCTTCATGGCAATCGCCGACCGCTTCATGGCGGAACGGGCGACGACCATGGAAGGCTGGGTGGCGCAGGCGGCTGAGGGCATTACCGTTGACGAGATCGTGTCGATGATCGTCGCCTCGATGAACGAGGACTACGGCAACACCGACTGGATGCCCGCCTGTATGATTGCGCTGAGATCGGACGCGGAACTGCGCAAGGTCGATCAGGAGATCAACCGCTACTTCACTGGCCAGTTCGACCAGCTGCTCAAGGCGGCAGGCTTCACCGGCCCGGCAGCCCGCCGTAAATCCGTCGCCGCCATGATGACCGTGCTGCTGGACGCCTTCCTGGCGGAACTCCTGCGCGTCGACCCGAAACAGCGCCCGTCGCTGTCGAAGGAGTTCGAAGCGGTGCTTTCCGCTTATCTTGGTCAGGTGCTCAGATAGTGTCAGGTATGTCTGGCCGCCGGTTCCGTCTCAGACAGGTCGGAAAGCATCCAGACATGTCTTTACCATCTTGATACCTCGGCGGCGCAAGGCTTTGCCATTCTGCTCCACCGGCATCAATACGGCGATCTGGCAAACCATGGCATTGATCATACGGCTAAGAAGAAGCGTGTCGTCACACTCGATTTCCCTGTCCTTCGCGAGCATGTCGATGGTTGAGATCAGCAGCGCAGTTGCGTGTGTTTCCTCAATCTCGCGAAAGCGTCGTTCACCCAGGACAGCGGGAGCATTCTGGATAACGATCGTCGAATATTCCTTGTCCGTGCAAGCGTCCAGGAAACTGTCGACCCCCGCATAAAGCTTGTCCCACAGATTGGTCTTCGACTTTGTACTGGCCAGTATCTTTCGTGACACCTCGGCGCTCATCTGCTCGACGACCGCGTCGAACAGCGCGTGTTTGTCCTCGAAATGGTGATAGAAGGCGCCGCGGGTCACACGGGCGCTGCGGGCGATAGCTTCCGTCCCCGCCTTTGCAAAACCGGAAGATGCGAATATCTCCCGCCCGGCCTGCACAAGTGCCTCGCGGGTCTGCTCGCGATACTCATCCCGTCTGGATTTCACCGGCGTTTTTTCCTGCATGACGCGTCTAATACCAGTATGGAGGAAAAATGCACTTGAAATAATACATACATTTTGTATGTAACAAACGAGTTGTTCAGAAAATTGCGAGGAATGCCTGATGACCCCTGAGCGGATGTTTGACCTGGTGGCCCGACTGGGTGATGCGAAGAGTCGGCAGAATGTGGATGAAGCTCTCACCCTCCAGCATGAGGACATGGTGCTGCGGTCACCGGCCTTTGGATCGGAAGCCCGTGGCAAGCCTGCAAATGCCGCCGCGCTCACCGGCTTCTTCAAGTGGTTTCCCGACTACGCGG
Source organism: Candidatus Phaeomarinibacter sp. (assembly GCA_028279995.1). Lineage (GTDB taxonomy): Bacteria > Pseudomonadota > Alphaproteobacteria > CGMCC-115125 > CGMCC-115125 > Pyruvatibacter. The sequence continues at coordinate 2,704 of JANQMQ010000188.1, forward strand.
TGACCCTAGAGGGACATGCCAGCGACGGCGAGGCACTCGTGGCCTGGGGGCGGGTGAAGATGACCTGGACCGGGGATCGGTTGGGCGTCGTACCCAACGGGCAGCAGGCGGACATTCCTGTCTTCATGCGCTTCACCTTCAAGGATGACCTGATAGATAGCGAGCTCTTCTTCATTGATCTCGCCGAATTGTGCGCCCAGTCCGGCGTATCGACAGATCGTGTCCGCGCGACTCTCTTTGGATGAGGGGCAACGCTATGAGCACTGCCATTGATCTTGAGAATGTGCCGTCAGATGTCTTGTTCGAACATGCCTTCGACATGCACTACGGGCTTGAACTCGACTCCGACGTTGGAGCAACGCCATTTGGTCGACGCGTCTTGTTCACGACTTCTGGCGGCCGGTTTGCCGGATCAGCTATTGAGGGCGAGATCCTCGCCGGAGGGACAGACTGGACCCGCGTGAGTGATGATGGGCGGGCGCATATTGACGCCAACCTGGTAATGAAGACCCGCGACGGGGCGTTGATCCACGCAAGCTGGCTCGGCCGGATGCATGCGGATCTCTCGACCCTAGCAAAGATCGCATCACCTGAAACGCGAGCAACCATTGACCCGGGGGCAGTCTATTTCCGGGTGTCACCGTTGTTTGAGACTGCCGCGCCTGCTTATGAATGGTTGAACACGTCGACCTTTGTCGCCAGTGCCCGCTTCACTGAGCAGGGCATTAGCTATCGGGTTCTTCGGGTCGTCTAGGTTAGGTAGTTTTCTCGGGATTCAGTTTGCCAGCGACTCAGCATAAGTCTCTGACTCATAAGGTCTTGCCATGAGAATCAGTTCTGTGATTCCTTAAAGGGATGAAGATGCACAGTACGATTCGCACCGCCCAATATGGCAGCCTCTACTCAGTGGAGCGCGACGGCCTCAGGGCGCGTCTTGGGCGGGCCATCGTGCCGGTCGCGTGCCTGTGCATCATGGGCTACTTCGCATATCACGCCATCCACGGAGACAACGGGCTGCTGCGCCTTGCGGAGATTCGCGACAGCCGGGTCGCGCTTGAGCAGAAGGTGATGTCGGCACGTGAAATCCGCCGCGACCTGGAGCGCGACGTGGCGCTGCTGCGGCCCGAAAGCCTCGACCCTGATCTGCTGGACGAGCGCGCCCGTGCCGCCCTTGGTTTTGCCCACCCCGACGAGTTGACCATTTTTGTTGACGAGTAGTCAGTTTTGGGCGGTTACCCTTTGGTTTCTGGCCGGAATGACCCTGATTTCACAAACGAGCCGGTTCTCACAATTTTGTAACCCGCAGGCTCATGCTTTCGACGGTTTTGTGCGCGTGATTGCATCGCGCCTTAAGGTTTGGCGCGGTAAAGTCAGACCAAATCACGTCATCCGCTGACGGCGGCCTCGAAGTACGGGGCGGACAGTCGGCACAAGGGAGACCCGAATGGCTGCGCGCAGCACGTCGTCGAAAACAGCGTCCAAAACGACACCTAAAAAGAAAACCGCTTCCAAGACTTCTTCCAAGTCTGTTCTGGAAGCCGAGGCTGACCGCAAGGACACCTCTCAGGCCGCGTGGGACAAGATCAAGCGCGCCAAACCCGACATGTCGAAGGACGATACGCTCAAGGCCTATCGCGACATGCTGCTGATCCGCCGCTTCGAGGAGCGCGCCGGCCAGATGTACGGCATGGGCCTGATCGGTGGCTTCTGCCACCTCTATATCGGTCAGGAAGCGGTGGTGACCGGCGTCGAGATGGCGCTGCAGGACGGTGCCCAGGTGATCACGTCCTATCGCGACCACGGCCACATGCTGGCGAAGAA
>JANQMQ010000200.1 GCA_028279995.1 Candidatus Phaeomarinibacter sp.
ACGAAGCCGGTGCGGACGCCTTCCGTCTGAACATGAGCCATTCAGACCATGCGGGTCACACGCGCCGTGTTGCCATGCTGCGCGAGCTTGAGCGCAGCATTGATAAGCCGATATCCATTCTCGTGGACCTGCAAGGCCCCAAGCTACGTGTCGGCGACATGGGCGAAAGCGGCACTGAACTGCAAAGGGGTCAGACATTTATCCTCGACCAGGAAGAGGCAGTGGGGACATCCCAGCGTGCCCCGCTGCCCCATCCTGAAATCTTCAAAGTCGCTGAACCCGGACATCACCTTCTTCTTGACGATGGAAAAATCAACCTGCGTGTTGATGAAGCAAGCGCAACATCCCTGAAGACCACCGTCATCGCGGGAGGCCGGCTGACATCCCGCAAGGGCGTCAACATACCTGATGCCCTGCTGCCGATCCCCGCCCTAACGGCAAAGGATCGCAGTGACCTTGAGGCCGCGCTCAATCTTGACGTGGACTGGATTGCCCTGTCCTTTGTGCAGTCCGCACAGGACGTAGCGGAAACGAAAAAGCTGGCGCGCGGCCGCGCGGCTGTTATGGCAAAAATCGAAAAACCCTCCGCGATCGCAGACCTTGACGCCATCCTGGATATCTCCGACGGCCTGATGGTGGCGCGCGGCGACCTTGGTGTGGAATGCCCCGTCGAGACAGTGCCGGGATTGCAGAAACGCATCACCCGCGCAGCCCGACGAGCGGGCAAGCCGGTGGTGATAGCGACCCAGATGCTTGAAAGCATGATTCAGAATCCAGTGCCGACCCGCGCTGAAGTCTCGGACGTCGCAACGGCAGTGTTTGAGGGCGCCGACGCAGTCATGCTGTCGGCCGAGTCCGCTGCCGGCGACTATCCGGTCGAGGCAGTGGCGATGATGAACAGCATTGCCGAGTCGATCGAGACTGACGTGAACTACGCCCAGATCATTGATGCCCAGCGGACTGATCCAGAACCCACCGGTCCCGACGCCTTGAGCAATGCGGCACGCACTGTGGCAGAAACACTCTCCGCCGCGGCGATCGTTTGCTACACCACATCAGGATCAACGGGCATGCGCGCCGCCCGCGAACGCAGCAACATGCCGGTCCTGGCACTCACACCACACCCAAAGACCGCGCGGCGTCTGTCATTGGTCTGGGGCCTGAACTGCGTCCTCACTGACGACGCCAAGGACCTGGACGATATGGTTGACCGTGCCGGACGCATCGCCTTTCAACAGGGGTTGGCCCGGGTTGGCGACCGCATCGTCATCATGGCTGGCGTACCACTGGGGACGCCTGGTGCCACCAACATGCTGCGTGTGGCATTCGTGGCCGACCATGCGGCCAACCACACCTGACCCCTTAACGGTGTTACTGAACCAGCGCCAGGGACTGCCCCTTTTCAACAATCCGTAGGCCGGCTCTCGGTGTTTCCCCCCGCGCAAGCCGGCCGATTGCATCGAGCACAATATCCGGTCGCGCGTAGTGAGGCATGTGGCCCGTCGCCCGCAGGCGGATCAGCTCCGAACCGTCAATGGCAGCATGCAGCGGCTCGGAATGGATGGAAAAGCCGACGGAGCGATCACTACCACCATGAATGATGATGGTCGGCACTCGGACGTCGCCATAACGCTGTGACTGCTGTTTCAGAGCCGACTTGAGATTGCTCACGTCAGTGGAATTGTTGCTGAAATTGTGGGGACGGAACAGCAGGTCCAAGCCAATCGCTTCCGAAAAACCTTCTGGTGCGGTGTCAGGATAGAAGTTGCCGACAACACCCGGCTCCTTGAGCTGCTGCCCTGCCGGCACCATCAGGGTACGCAGGAAGAACCCCCCAATGACCGGTGTCTGAACAAGACCATGATACCACGCCACGCCGCCCTGCCAGGGATATGTCGCGCCGGCCAGAGGAATGAGGCCCTTGAGATCATCACCATGGTTGAGCGCATAGGCCATGGCGACCGCGCCGCCCCATGAGTGTCCCAGCAGCACGTGTTTGCCGACGCCGAGCTGCTTGAGTGCGCCGTTGATGAGGCGTGCCTGAACAGCAGGATCGTGAACATCCTTCAGCGGACCGCGCTCGCTCCAACCATGACCGGGCCTGTCAAACGCAATCACCCGGTGAGTCCCGGCGATGTCCTCCAGAATGGAAGTTGCAAAGTCACGCATATTGCCGCTGGCGCCGTGCACCAGCACCACCGGCACGCCTTCCCCTTTGTCGACATAGTGAA
>JANQMQ010000211.1 GCA_028279995.1 Candidatus Phaeomarinibacter sp.
GCTGTGCCCTGTGCTCCGCCTGATGGCGGCAAGGGCACAGCAATGGGACGAGACACATGTCGAATGCAGCCACACTGACAAAACCCGCCGCCAAATCAGGCGGCAAGGCCCAGCACTTTGATGTTCTGGTGGTAGGCGCTGGCATCTCCGGCGTCGGCGCTGCCTATCACCTGCAGGATCAGTGCCCCGGGATGAGCTATGTGGTGCTGGAAGCTCTGGAAGACTTCGGCGGCACCTGGCTGATGCACAAATATCCAGGCATCCGCTCGGACAGCGATCTCTACACCTTCGGCTATCGTTTCAAGCCGTGGACCGGCAACCCGATCGCCACGGCAGACGAGATTCTCACCTATATGAATGAGGTGATCGAGGAAAACGATCTCAAGCGCCACATCCGCTACCAGCACAAGATCCTCTCCGCTGATTGGTCTGACGACGACAATCTGTGGACCATCCACGCCACGCGCACGGACACCAACGAAGATCTGGTCTTCACTTGCGGCTTCCTGTGGATGAGCCAGGGCTACTACCGCCACTCGGAAGGCTACACGCCGGACTGGCCGGACATGGACAAGTTCAAGGGCGACATCATTCACCCGCAGACATGGCCGGAAGGCTACGACTACAAGGGCAAGAAGGTGGTCGTTATCGGCTCCGGTGCGACTACCGCGACCATCGTGCCCGCCATGGCGCCCGACTGCGAGCACATCACGGTGCTGCAGCGCTCGCCCACCTATTTCGTGCCCGGCCGCAACGAAAATGAAGTCGCGGACATGTTGCGGCTGCTGGAAATCGACGAAGAGTGGATTCACGAAATCACCCGCAAGGCCGTTCTCTACAATCAGGCCGAGCTGACCCGGCGCTCGTTTGAGGAGCCGGAAGTGGTAAAGCAGGAACTGATCGACGGCGTGAAGGAATTGCTGCCGGAAGGCTATGATGTGGGTAAACACTTCACGCCCAAATACCGCCCCTGGCGCCAGCGCGTGGCGTTTGTGCCCGATGGGGATCTCTTCGCAGGCATCACGGCCGGCAAGGCCAGCATGGTGACCGACGAGATCGAGCGCTTCACGGAAAAAGGCATCCTCACCAAGTCGGGCGAGGAGCTGGAAGCCGATATCATCATCACGGCCACGGGCTTCAACCTGTGTGCGCTGGGCGACATCGCCTTCTCCCGCAACGGCAAGGACATCAAGTTCAACGAAACCGTCACCTATCGCGGCATGATGTTCACCGGCATGCCCAACATGGTCTGGGTCTTCGGCTACTTCCGCGCCAGCTGGACGCTGCGTGTGGACATGGTGTCAGACTTTGTCTGCGGACTGCTGAACAAGATGAAGCGGGATGGGTCCGCCAGGGTCGAGGTAGCGCTCAGACCGGAAGACAAGGACATGCCGATCCTCGACTGGATCGACCCGGAAAACTTCAACCCCGGCTACATCATGCGCAACATGCATCTGTTGCCCAAGCGCGGCGACAAACCCGAATGGCAGCACAACCAGGATTACTGGGCGGAGCGCAAGGAGTTCCCGAAAATCGACATGGATGATGCGGCTTTCGTCTACACCAAGGAGCAGATGAAGCAGGCGTCCTAGGGCGCAGATATCTCAGAGGCAGATGTCCCGTGACACGCCAATGGCTTGCAGGAAGTCAGTGTCATGGGACACCACCATCAATGCACCGTCGAAGCCGTGCAGCGCGGCCTCGACGGCTGCAATGGAGTCGAGATCCAGATGGTTGGTCGGCTCATCCAGAATGATGAACTTTGGCGGCGTTGGCGCCATCAGCACACACGCAAGGCCAGCCCGTAGACCCTCACCACCGGACAGGGTTGACGCCACCTTGTTTGCGTCCTCGTTTCGAAACAGAAACCGTGCCAGGGCGGCGTGCGCTGCGTTGTCGGGAGCTGCCGGGTTGAGACGGCGGTAGTTCTCAAGCAGGGTTTGTGCGTCCTCAAGCAGCGACACCTGCTGGTCCAGCACTACCGGACGCACGCTCACCTCAACATCTCCTGACCGGGGCGCAAGGTCCTGCGTCATCAGCCTGATCAGGGTCGACTTGCCCGCACCGTTTGCCCCGACAAGTCCGATGCGTTCCGGACCCACGACCTGAAAGGTCATGTGGGAGATCAGGTCAGGCTTGTCCGGCCAGCCAAATGACACGTCATCGAAGCGAAGCACCTGCTTGTGCGCGGGCAGCCGGGACGGGGGCAGGTCGAAGGCCAGGTGCTGGAACTGCTCAACACCGGCCTCAGCCTCTTTGACCCGGCTGTCCACATCGGTCTGCCTCTGATCAGCAAGCGTGCGTGACCGGCCCATGGTCGCCTGCGCCCGTTCCGCCTGGCCGTCGAGCCACGACTTGGGCATGTCGCGCCGCAGACGTTTTTTCTTGCCCGCCGCGATACGGCGATCCTGCCGTTCCTGCCGTTCCTGTGCGGCGGATAGGGCCCGTGCCTGCGCGCGCCTGGCGTCATCCAGCGTCTGCCGGGCTGCGGCCTCTTCGATTTCCTTCTGCGCGACATAGTCGTCATATCCGCCGCCATAGCTCCTGAGCCCGAGGCTGGAGAGTTCCAGCGTCCGGTCCATCAGGCGCAGCAGGCCGCGGTCATGGCTGATCACCAGCGCACCCTTGCGCCAGTTGCGGATGAAGTCATACAGCGCCGCCCGCCCGTCCGCGTCCAGATTGTTGGTAGGTTCGTCGAGAATAATGAAGTCCGGCTCTTCGACCAGCAGCCGCGCGAGTGCGGCGCGGGTCAACTGCCCGCCGCTCAGGGTATGCGCAGGTCGATCGAGTGCGACATCCGCCAGACCCATCTGATTGAGGGCAGCGTCCAGGCGCTGCGGTAGTGCCCAGTCCGCAAGATCAAAGTCATCCTCCTCCGGCGTGCCATTCTCGAGCCGGTCAAGCCGGGCCAGCGGTGCCTCGACGCCCATTGTGCTCGCAAGCGTGTCCGATGGCTTGGGTGCAAGTAACTGGTGCAGGGTCGCAATGCGTCCTTCGACCGACACGGTTCCCTCAGATGGGCTCAACTCGCCGGTCATCAAGCGCACGAGCGTTGACTTGCCGACGCCGTTTCGGCCCACAAGGCCTGTGCGTTCGCCGGTCAGGCTGAAGGTGATGGTGTCAAAGAGAAGGGTGGTATCAGCGGTGCGATAGGAAACCGCGTTCAGGGAAATGAGAGCAGACATGAAGCGCCTTGGATTCAAGAACAGCAGGGCAGGGTGACGAGCTGTTTGAACGGCGCATTGGCTTCTCTCCTCTTGGATACGACCGGAACATGGGCCAACCCGAGCGTGTCTGCAAGTCCCTGCAACGCTGACCGGCGGTCAGCGCCCTATCGGGACAATAAGGGATCGTGGTAACCCAATGCCCGACCCCTATCCGCGACCTTCCAGAAGACACCCAATTCCATGCATGCCGACCCTCATCACGCCTTCTTCGACGGCTCCGACGCCCGGATTTCCTACTGGGAATGGGGTACCCCGTCCGGCCAGCCGATCCTGCTCATTCACGCCACAGGCTTCCACGCCCGCGTGTGGGATCAGACGATCGCCCGCCTGCCGGAAAGCTACCGCATCATCTCCGTGGACATGCGCGGCCATGGTCAGAGCGAAAAGAAGGGGCTGTTGCTCGACTGGTCCCTCGTCGCGAAGGATGTCGGCGAGCTGGTGGAGCATCTGAACCTGACAAACGTCATCGGTGTGGGCCACTCCATGGGCGGACACTGCCTGTCCCAGGTGGCGCGCGCCCATCCCGGCATGTTCGAGCGGCTGTTGCTGATCGACCCGGTGATGATGGAACCCGAGCGCTACACCTCCAACCCGTATCACGACCTGAAGGACCCGTCGGAACATCCTGTCGCGCGCCGCCGGGACGCGTGGACCGGCTGGGAGGAAATGTATGAGCGCTTCAAGGACCGCCACCCCTATTCGCTATGGAAGCCAGAAGCGCTGGAAGACTATTGCCGCTACGGCGTCCGTCACAACGAGAACGGCGATGGATACCGCCTCGCCTGTCCGCCGGTGATGGAAGCATCGGTCTATATGGGCAGCGTCAATGCGAGCCTCTATGGCAAGCTTGAGGCTGTGACAGCGCCGGTTACCATCCTGCGCGCCAAGGGCCGGGACCCGGATGCAGAAGCTGTTATGGACTTTGCCATCTCCCCCACCTGGGACCAGCTGCACAAGCAATTCCCCAATGCGCGCGATGTATCCCTGCCGCATCTCAGCCACTTCATCCCCATGCAGGACCCGGCGCTGGCGGCCCACTTCATTCTCAACGCTGACGCCACAGCGGACGAGGCGGTGGCCGCTGCCAAATGAGCGACGTCACCCATATTTCAGCACCCTGGGATCCCAGGAAGGCCCAGCAGGTTCTGTGGGCCGGGATGATCGGCATGCTTGCAACGGGATTCCCGTTCACGATCGTCACGGTCGCGTTGAATCTCATTGCGGATGACTTCGGCGTCAGCGAGGCCTTCGCCGCCTGGACCGTATCCGCGCCCATGCTGGTGTCGGCGGCGGCCTTGCCGGTGATTGGCAAGCTGGGCGACCTGTTTGGTCACCGCCGCATCTTTATCTGGGGCATTCTCGGCT
>JANQMQ010000226.1 GCA_028279995.1 Candidatus Phaeomarinibacter sp.
TGTTGCCGGCAGGGTTCCGCGTCCCTCCTTGCCGAGGCTTTCCGCCCACAGCTGGCGGTACCACAGGCCGAAACGCTCAAGCCTGTCGGAATAGGCGAGGATCACGCTGGCGGCTGTCCCTGCATGGTTCGCCAGGGCCACCTGCATGGCCGCGCCCGCAGCCGGCGCAACGTCAGCGGGCGCCTTTGCGTCCAGCACCTGCGCGAGAACACGCGCCGCCCCTTCGCGTATGGCCACCGCATCCAGCCCCAGAAGCATGGCCGGAACCAGCCCCACATTGGACAACACCGAAAAGCGCCCCCCCACGCCCGGGTCGTGGTCAATCACCGGTGCGCCGATCGCGTCCGCGAACCGGCGGACGGCATTGTCAGACGGCTCGGTGATGGCGGCAAAATGCTGCGCCAGATAGTCCCCACCGCCCGCAGCCTCAAGCGCCGCCCTGGCGGCATAGGCCTGCATCAGCGGTTCGGCTGTACCACCGGACTTCGACACGGTCAGGAACCGTGTCGTCCGCAGGTCAAGCGTTGCCAGTGCCCTGTCGAATGTGTGCGGATCGAGATTCTCAAAAAAGTGGACGCGCGGTGCGGTGGTGTCCTGCGCGGGCGTAGCATCATAGGCAAGCTGGGCGACCGCCTTTGCGCCCAGGCTTGAGCCACCAATGCCCAGCACCACGATATCGGATGCATCCTTGCTGAGGTGCGCCGCGATCCGTTCCATATCCGCCATGTCGCTGCGCCGCTCCGGCAGGTGGAGCAAGGGCAGCGTCCCATCGGCATGCTGGCCTCTTAGCACCGCCAGCGCCGGCGCTGTTGCTTCGAGGCAGGCCGCAAACTGTTCCTGGGTCACGCCACCTGGTGAGATGATTCCGGAAACGGTGTGGACATATGGAAGACTGGAAGGGGCAGCGGGCAAGCTGGCTGACATGGCCTGGACGACTCCGGTACGAGAGACTCGCAAGAACGCGCGGTATGTCACCGTAGCAAAGGCGGCACCGAGGACCAAAAGTCTGTTTCGTGACGGTCCAGCCGACGCGCCCGGACGTGCCTAGTTCGCAGCGGTTGCCTCGCTGGTGGGCTCGATGCCCTCGGGCGCCCCAACCGCGACAACACGCATGGCCTCCGGCTTCAGCAATCGCTCCGCCGCCCGCGAGATATCTTCAAGGGTTACAGCTTCCACGAGTCCATTGCGCCGATCCACATAGTCGAGGCCGAGCCCTTCAAACTGAATGGCCGCCAGTTGGCCCGCAATGGCGCGGCTGGTGTCAAACCGCAGGGCATAGGAGCCGGTGAGGAAGGTCTTGGCAGCCTCCAACTCTTCTGCCGTAAGACCGTTGGCTGCCACATCGGCAATCTGGGTCCTGGCGACATCCAATGCCTCAGCTGCCGTGGCATTGCTGGAGGCGAGGTAGCCGATGGTCAGGCCGCCATGGGCCAGCGGATAGAGCGAGGTGTAGACCGAATAGACGAGCCCGCGCTCCTCACGCACTTCCTTGAACATGCGGCTAACAAAGCTGCCACCGCCCAGCATGTAGTTCATGACGAAGGCCGGGATGAAGTCTTCGTCGTCGCGCTTCATGCCGTCCATGCCGAACACCACAACCGTTTGCGGGTTGTTGCGTTCAACAAGTGTAACGCCCGGCGTGAGTGGCGCGACAGCGTCCGCGTCCTTACGGTCAGTTGTTTCAGGCAGGTCGCTGAATGTGCTGTCGATCAGGGGCGCGAGGTCAGCCGCCGTGATGTCGCCCACCACAGCCAGTGAAATGTTGTCCCGTGCGAATGCCGTGGCCATGTAGCCGCGCAGATCATCAACG
>JANQMQ010000251.1 GCA_028279995.1 Candidatus Phaeomarinibacter sp.
TATGACGCCATCGCCGCCGGCGGCGCCGATAGCGTCCTGAAGGGACTTGTATCGCTCAGAGCGGCTTTGCTGATTGCAGATACGGCGAGCACGGATGAACTGAAGGTCCGTCTGACACCCTTGGCAGATGACAACAGCCCGTGGCGTTTTTCTGCGCTCGAACTACTTGGGTACGTTGCCATGCGCGATAATGACACCGCCGCTGCCGGCGAATACTACCAGCGCCTTGCCGACGCGTCCGGTGCACCACCTCTGGCCCGGGAGCGTGCCCGCGATATGCTGCGGGGCCTGCAGATCGAAGGCCCGGTGGCCCGCCAGTTGCCAGCGTCAGACGCTACGGCGGGCAATGATGGTGAAGCGGCGGATGACCAAGAAGAGAGCGGCGTTGCCCAATGAGCTTGAGCTTTTCACAATTCACGCGCATCACATCTATTGCTGCTTTGGCGTCTGCCTTGGTCGCTTGCGACACGATTAATGACCTGATCAGTCCGTCCGATGACCCACCTCTCCCAGGTGAACGTATCTCCGTTCTTTCGCTTGAGCAGCAGCTGGAAGCGGACCCCCGCATTGCGGGCCTGCAGGTCATTCTGCCCGCACCATATGTGAACACGAACTGGGCACAGCCCGGCGGCTTCCCGGACAATGTGTTGCACCACCTTGATGCGCCCGAAGTTATTTCCGAGGTGTGGGGTGTTGATGCCGGGTCCGGGTCGAGCGCTGATGGGCGCCTGACATCGCCGCCCATCGTGGCGGAAGGACGGGTCTATGTACTCGACACCGAGGGTGGCGTCCGCGCATTTGAAGCCGATAGCGGTTCACGGCTATGGGCCGTCGATCTGACGCCTGAGGACGCTGACTCTGAAGAAGGGTTCGGTGGTGGCATCGCCTTTGATGGCGGTGCGCTCTTCGTTGCGACTGGCTTTGGAACCGTTGTCGCACTGGATGCTGCAACTGGCGAAGAATTCTGGACTTTTAACGGGCGGACGCCGTTTAGGGCGGCACCATCTGCTGTTGGTGGCCGTGTCTTTGCGATTTCGTTCGACAATCAGATTACAGCGCTTGCCCAAGCAACCGGTGAGGTCCTCTGGACGCATCAGGGCATTCAGGAAACCGCCGGCATTCTTGGCTCACCTAGCCCGGCCGTGTCGGGTGACACACTTGTGGTTCCCTATTCATCAGGCGAAGTCTTCGCACTACGCGTCGAGAACGGCCAGGAAGTCTGGAACGACACGCTCACCCGCACATTGTCGAACACGGCCCTTGCGAACATCAGCGATATTGCCGGTCGTCCGGTCATTGACCGTGACCGAGTCTTTGCGGTGAGCCATGCTGGCCGCATGGTGGCGATTGACATCCGCACGGGTGAACGCGTGTGGACGCGGTCCCTGTCTGGCGTGCAGACGCCGTGGGTCGCCGGTGATTTCATTTTTCTTGTGACAACCAGTGCTGAGGTCCTGGCACTGTCGCGCCGCGATGGTCGCATTCGCTGGGTCACCCAGTTGCCCCGGTTTACTGACCCGGAAGACCGCGATGGACCAATCAGCTGGGCTGGCCCCGTCCTGGTCGGCGACCGGCTCCTGCTTGCTTCCTCCACCGGTGAGGCATTTGCCGTATCTCCCTACAATGGCGACCTGTTGGGCGAAATTGAAATCCCGCGCGGCACGTTCATTACACCCATCGTGGCGAACAAGACGGTCTACATCCTGACTGACGCTGCAGAGCTTTTGGCCTTCCGCTAGGCCGGTATCTACCTTCCTGGCAGGCCGCGCGGCAGGAGCCGCACCGAATGAGTTTTACACTGGCCATAGTTGGCCGACCCAATGTCGGCAAGTCCACGCTGTTCAACCGCCTGGTTGGCAAACGGCTGGCCCTTGTCGACGATACCCCCGGTGTGACACGTGACCGCCGTGAGGGTGCGGCTGAACTGGGTGACCTTAGCTTCACGGTGATTGACACGGCCGGGTTCGAAGATGCCGGTGGCGATGTCCTGCCGGCACGCATGCGGCGCCAAACTGAAGCCGCCATTGAAGCCGCAGATGTATGTTTGTTCCTTGTCGATGCCCGTGCCGGGCTGACGCCACTGGATGAGGAAATAGCCCGCATTCTGCGCAAAGGTGACACACCGGTCATCCTTGCCGCCAACAAGTGCGAAGGTAAGGCTGCGGAAGCCGGGCGCGTCGAAGCCTATCGTCTGGGCCTTGGCGAACCATTGGGCATCTCAGCAGAGCATGGCGAGGGTACGTCTGACCTCTATCAGGCACTTTTGCCGTTCGCGCCCGATATGGCGGACGACGAAGCAGCAGATGTTGGAGAGGGTGAGGCGGGTGAAGACCCTGGCAAGCCGCTACGGCTGGCTGTCGTCGGGCGTCCGAATGCCGGCAAGTCAACGCTGATCAATGAGCTGATCGGCGAAGACCGCATGTTGACCGGGCCGGAGGCGGGCATCACCCGCGATGCCATTTCCGTGGACTGGAATGCGGAAGGCAAGGCCATCAAGCTGTGGGATACGGCAGGCTTGCGCCGCAGGTCTCGCGTAACCGAAAAGCTCGAAAAACTCTCCGTCGCAGATACGCTGCGCGCGGTCGACTTTGCTGAGGTTGTTGTGCTCCTCATCGACGCCACCCAACCCTTTGAAAAGCAGGACCTCCACATCGCAGATGCAGTGGTGGAGGAGGGCCGGGCATTGGTGCTGGCCGTCAGCAAGTGGGACCTTGTGGAAGACAGGTCAGCTGCCTTGCGTGAAATCGATCAGCGTATTGATGAGTTGCTGCCTCAGGTGAAGGGCGTTGAAGTGATCCCCCTCTCGTCATTGACCGGGCACGGCCTCGACAAGATCGTCCCCGCAGCATTGCGTGCCTACAAACGCTGGACAAAACGAATTCCAACCTCAGCCATGAACCGGTGGCTGGAAATGGCCGTCGGGCGGCATCCACCACCTGCTGTTCAGGGGCGACGCATTCGGCTGCGGTACATGACCCAAGCCAAGGCTCGTCCGCCGACCTTTGTGGTCTTTTCACAGCGAGCTGAAAAGCTGCCGGACAGCTACACCCGTTATCTCATAAACAGTTTGCGGGAGCGGTTTGATCTCGACGGTGCGCCCATTCGCCTGTTCGTGCGCAAGGGGGACAACCCCTATGCCGACCAGCGAAAACGCCGTGGTACACCAATGAAGGCAAAAATGAAAAGCCGCTCATCCGGTAAGCCGCAGAAAAAGAAAACCAACAGTGACTAGCTGGCCGGTCTGGACTATTTGGGCGTAAAGCGGCGTGTGACCCCGTTGTCCGTAAAATCCATGTGAGACATTTCCAGAAACAGCCCGGCGATTTCATCAGGGTGGGGCAGGGTTTCAGGGTCCTCGCCCGGCATGGCTTTGGCTCGCATGGCCGTGCGCATGGGGCCGGGGCTCAGGAGATTGGCCCGGACATTGGTGTCAGCGGATTCCGCTGCATATGTCTTAACCAATGCCTCCAGAGCCGCCTTGGACACCGCATAGGGTCCCCAGAACGGATTGCACTTCTGCGCCGCCCCTGATGTCACAAAGACAGCGCGCCCCGCATCAGATGCGCGCAGCAGAGGATCCATGGACCTCAGGAGCCGCCAGTTTGCGTTGACGTTGATGTCCATGGCCTTGTGCCAGTCTTTCGGTTGCACATGGCCTATCGGAGAAATCACTCCCAGATCACCGGCATTGCCGATCAGCACATCAAGCCTGCCCCAGCGTTCGTAAATCGCGGCGCCCAGGCGGTCGACGCCTTCGTAGTCTGTGAGATCAAGCGGCACCAGGGTTGCGGATCCGCCGGCCGCCTTGATGGCGTCATCCAGTTCCTCAAGAGCACCTTCCGTGCGGGCAACCGCAATCACATGCGCTCCCTCTCGTGCGAAAGCGAGCGAGACGGCATAGCCAATACCCCGTGACGCCCCGGTGACGAGGACGATCTTGTCTTCAAACTGTAGGGTCATTATCAGGCGATCTCGGCAAGAAGGGACAGTTGGCCGCCGGCACGATCACCATCGCGGTCTGTCAGCGGCGTTGGATAATCGCCTGTAAAGCAATGGTCCGTCAGCTGCGGCTCTTCGTCGTTGCGACCATTGTAGCCAAGCGCCTTGTACAGCCCGTCCACACTCAGGAAGGCGAGGCTGTCTACGCCGATGTAGGAGCGCATGCCTTCCAGATCGAACCGGTGCGCCAGGAGCTTTGACTGATCCGGCGTATCGATGCCGTAAAAGTCGGAATGGGTGATCGGGGGGCTGGCAATGCGCAGATGCACCTCCCGCGCACCGGCGTCGCGCATCATCTGCACGATCTTGATGGATGTGGTGCCGCGCACCACGCTGTCATCCACCAGAACGATGCGTTTGCCTTCGACCATGGCCCGGTTCGGGTTGTGCTTGAGCTTCACACCCAGCTGACGGATCTGCTGGGTCGGCTCAATGAATGTGCGTCCGACATAGTGGTTGCGGATGAGGCCGAGCTCAAAGGGCAACCCGCATTCATTGGCGTAGCCAATGGCGGAGGGCACACCGGAGTCAGGTACAGGAATGACCACATCCGCCTCGTTGTGTGACTCGGCGGCCAGCTGGGCGCCAAACTTCTTGCGAACCTCATACACACTCTTGCCGTCAACCACGGAGTCGGGACGTGCAAAGTAGATGTGCTCAAAGACGCAGGGCCGCGCCGGCTCGGGCGGAAACGGTTTGTGGCTTTCAATGCCGTCTTCCGTACACACGACAATTTCGCCCGGTTCGATCTCGCGCACGAAATGGGCACCGATGATATCCAGCGCGCATGTTTCAGAGGCAAGTACCGGTGACCCGTTGAGGTCGCCCATGACGAGCGGACGGATACCGCGCGGGTCACGGGCACCGATCATCTTTTTCGGTGTCAGGCATACAAGCCCGTAGGCACCTTCCACTTGAGACAGCGCATCTACAAGCCGCTCGATGATGCGTGGCTTGCTGGAGCGCGCCACAAGCTGAAGAATGGTTTCCGTATCTGACGTCGACTGAAAAATCGCGCCCTCGCGTACCAGCCGGTCACGTAGCGTGAGGGCATTCGTCAGATTGCCGTTGTGGCCGATGGCAAAACCGCCACCCCATAGATCAGCAAACAGTGGCTGCACGTTGCGAAGAATGGTTTCGCCTGTTGTCGAGTACCGATTATGACCAATCGCGGCTGACCCGGCGAGCCGGTTGATCATCTTCTCGGACGAGAAATTGTCGCCGACCAGTCCCATGCGACGTTCCGCATTGAAGCGCTCGCCATCATAGGAAACGATACCGGCGGCCTCCTGGCCGCGGTGTTGCAGGGCATGTAGCCCAAGCGCCGTGAGTGCTGCAGCATCGGGATTGCCAAAGACGCCGAACACGCCGCATTCCTCGCGAAGCGTGTCTCCTTCGAGTTCATCGCGCCATGTCGCACAGTCGATGGGCGGTGTGTCAGCGTCAGGAGAAGATTGGGGGGCGGCCTGTGGGGGCATATGCGGGTTCAAAACGACCTCTTGCGCATGGGTCAGCGCTTATTGAAAAGCGACCAGGTGAGCAGACGCTACTGCCCGTTCCCGTCAACCGACTCGAAGAGTTGATCGAGCCGACGGCGTTCCTCTGCGTTATACCCGTCGTCGGCGCTGCTGTCAGCGTCGCCATTTTGCGGGTCTGCCTTGCTGCCGGATGTGCCTCCGGCTGATTCAGGCGTCGTGCGTGGTTTGGCACGCTGTACTGCCGGGGGTCTGTCTGCGTCCGGAGCAACCCAGTTTGTTAGGGTTTCTGCGGTTGCGGAGACAAGCGGCAGCAATCGGGCGTCATCCAGCCATGGCGGAAAATCTTCCCGCGCGACCAGCCACGCGATGAACATATAAGCGATGGTGGCCAGCAAAAAACCCCGGGTCAGACCAAACAGGAACCCGCCTGTGCGGTCCAGAGCACCGACCTGACCATCCGGCACCCGTTCACCGATATGAAAACTGACATAGGAGGCAAGAACCAATACCACGGTGAACACAAGGAAAGCCGCTGCACCGTCTGCCAGCCAGGTCGGGTCGATGTACTCTCTGCTCTGGGGCGCGAGGTAGGGCAGTGCCACAATAGCGGCGGCCGCTGCGGTAACCCATGCGAGAATAGACAGCATTTCACGCACAAAACCGCGGACCATGGCCAGAAGCCCGGAAATCAGCGTTATGGCGATGACTATGGCGTCGAACCCCGTCACCTTCGTCCCCCGAAGTCAAAAGCAGCGTTGCGGCAATTTTTCTAGCATCAAGTGTCACCGCCCGGCACATCCGAATGGCAAACGGCGTTAACGAGCCTGCCGATTGTCCTGATTTCCTGAACCGTCAGCCCGCCTGACAGGGCCTTGAGGCCCGTCGGGCCGATTGCGGACCTGAAGCCCAGCTTGGCGGCTTCCTTGGCGCGGTTTTCAGCCTGTGCCACGGGGCGGATATCTCCGGACAGGCTGATCTCCCCAAAAATTACCGTCTGCGGATCAATGGCGGCGTCGTCGAGCGATGAAAGCAGCGCAGCCGCAACAGCTAGATCCGCCGCCGGTTCATTGACCCGCAATCCGCCGGCGACATTGAGATAGACATCAAACCCGCCGAAGCTGGTGCCGCAGCGCGCTTCCAGCACCGCCAGCACCATGGAGAGACGACCGCCGTCCCACCCCACGACAGCCCGGCGCGGCGTGCCAAGTGTTGAGCGGACAACCAGGGCCTGAATCTCTACAAGGACAGGACGGGTGCCTTCTATGCCTGCAAAAACAACGGAACCGGATGCTGTCTCAGACCGGTCATTGAGGAACAGGGCTGACGGGTTTGCGACTTCCGAAAGACCCGTATCGCGCATTTCGAAGACGCCAATTTCGTCCGTCGGGCCGAAGCGGTTCTTGACTGCGCGCAGAATGCGAAACTGGTGACCGCGCTCACCTTCGAAATAGAGCACGGTATCAACCATATGCTCGACAACCCGTGGTCCGGCAATCTGTCCTTCTTTGGTGACATGGCCAACCAGTATGATGGCGGTGCCTTTCGCCTTTGCGACCTGCACGAGCGCTTGGGCGCATGCGCGGACCTGTGAAACCGTGCCCGGCGCGGAATCCAGTGCGTCGGACCACATGGTCTGGATTGAATCAATCACAACCGCATCCGCTGCCGGTGACTGTTCCAGTGTAGCGACGATATCCGCCAGGCTGGTGGCGGCCGCCAATTCAACCGGCGCTTTTTCCAGCCCCAGCCGCTTGGCACGCATGCGCACTTGGGCGATAGCTTCTTCACCGGAGATGTAGAGAGCGCGCTTGCCGGCTCGCGCAACAGCCGCCATCGCTTGCAGCAGGATGGTCGACTTGCCGATGCCCGGATCACCGCCCACAAGCAGTGCTGATCCGGGAACAAGCCCGCCGCCGCAGACCCGGTCAAACTCAGCTATGCCGGTTACATGGCGGGGAGCTTCGGCGGTCTCGCCTTCCAGCGGTACCAGATCAATGAGCTTGCGGTTGCCACGCGAGAGTTTGGCGGTAGCCGGGGAGGACGCGGGGCCGGAGCCTGCTGTCTCCTCAACAAGCGTGTTCCACTCGTTGCAGCTGTCGCACTTGCCCGCCCATTTTGAGTGGACGGCACCGCAGTTCTGGCAGACAAATCTAGTGGCGAGTTTTGCCATTGTTGCGCTTGGGGCCGTGGGCTAGGCCTTCAGCACCTCCATCTGGATCGGACCTTCGGCCCGACCGTGAACGAACTGATCCACATAAGGATTGCCACATGTGTCGACTTCTTCTGCAAGTCCCGTCCAGATGATCTCACCCTTGTAGATCATCGACATGTGGTCAGCGATCTTGCGGGCAGAGGCCATGTCATGGGTAATGGACAGAGCCGTCGCCCCCATGTCTTTCACCGTATCGACGATCAGTTGGTTGATGACGTCAGCCATAATCGGATCAAGACCGGTCGTAGGCTCGTCGAAGAACACGATCTCAGGGTCGTGGGCGATGGCGCGGGCGAGGCCAACGCGCTTCTGCATGCCGCCGGAAAGTTCCGCTGGATTCAGTTCCCCGACATCGGCACTCAAACCCACTTTCGCCAGTTTCTCGATCGCAATGTCACGGGCTTTCGCGCGCGGCATGTTCTCGCCCTGAATAAGCGCAAAGGCCACGTTCTCCCAAACCTTGAGACTGTCAAACAGGGCAGCGCTCTGAAACAGCATCCCGAATTTCTTCAACACCTGTTCGCGCTCACGCTCTGAAAACTGGGTGACTTCTTCGCCATCTACCTTAACGGACCCGGATGTCGGGTGGAGAAGCCCGAGAATGCACTTGAGCATCACGGACTTGCCGGTGCCTGAGCCCCCGATGACAACCATCGAGTGCCCTTTTTCAACTGTCAGGTTGATGCCATTGAGCACTTTTTTGGGACCAAAGTGCTTGTGCATGTCACGCAGTTCGATTTTCGGCGTCTCGGCCATGGAAGCTTTGCCTCTGCGGGTCAGGAGTTTGCGCATTGCGAAGTCATGATGTGAAGAAGATGGAGGTCATCAGATAGTTGGCCGCAAGAATGAGGATTGAGGATGCCACCACGGCATTGGTGGTCGCCCGGCCAACGCCTTGTGCGCCGCCCATGCTGCGATAGCCTGAGTAGCAGCCCATCAACGCAATGATGAACCCGAAGACCGCTGATTTGATGAGCCCTGAGGTCACATCACTTGTCTCGATGAAGTCCACCGTATTGCCGATATAGACCATCGGGTTGAACCCAAGGCTCTGGGTCCCAACCACGAACCCGCCGAAGATGCCGATGATGTCGGCAATCAGTACAAGAAGGGGCATGGAGATGACGGCGGCGATAATCCGCGGTGCCACAAGATACTTGAACGGATTGGTGGACAGCGTCACCAGCGCGTCGATCTGCTCGGTCACCCGCATGGTGCCGATTTCGGCCGCGATGGCTGCGGACACGCGTCCTGCCACCATAAGGCCAGCAATCACCGGACCAAGCTCGCGGGTGATGCCGATTGCCACAATGTTGGCGACGAAGCCTTCGGCGTTGAAACGGGAGCCGCCAATGTAAATCTGCAGGGCCAGCACGCCACCGGTAAAAAAGGCCGTCAGCCCGACCACCGGCAGCGAAAAGTATCCGATGCGCAACATCTGCTGCCCGATCAGGCGCAGATAGATAGGCGGAGCAAAGCACGCCCGCACGGCGCGCATCGTGAACCGGGAGAGGGCCCCCACTTCCCCAAGGAAGATGAGAACGGCGCGGCCAACCAGGGCAAAGATATTCACTGGCCTCTAGTGCTCCAAAGTGTCTGAATCGGGCGACTTTACCCGGAAATATAGCGTCTCTCGTAGCGTGTTCCCAAGCTGGTTAACACCTCATACCCAATGGTGCCAGTTGCCTGTGCCAGATCGTCCACACTCACATGGGTTCCAATCAGCTCAACCATGTCTCCAGCCCGCACCTCGTCGCGGCCCAGTGACGAAACATCCAGCACGACGAGGTCCATGGAGACCCGACCGACATAAGAAATGCGAGCACCACGAAACGTCGCCATGGCTGAGTTTCCGGCTGTCCGGAACAATCCGTCCGCATAACCCGCAGCAATCGTCGCCGTTCGCATGTCCTCAGATGCGGTGTAGGTCGCGCCATAGCCGATTGTCTCGCCGGCTTTGACATCACGGACCTGAATGATCTCGGCGGTAGCTGAAACGACGGGGTCAAAGGGAGCGGGCGCGTCCCTGAACGGGGTCGCGCCATATAGGCAGATACCCGGGCGTGTCAGATCATAGTGATAGTCCGACCCCAGAAAGATACCGCCGGAGTTGGCCAGGCTGGCAGGGGCAGCCGGCAGCTTCGCTCGGGCTGCATCAAACCGCTGGCGCTGGAGAGCATTCATCCTGGATGCGGGGTCGTCCGCGCAGGCCAGATGGCTCATGACCAGTTTGACCTGCAGATGACGCAGTGACGATGCATCTGCTACCAGCGTGGCAACTTCTTCTTGATTCAGCCCCAGCCGGTTCATGCCGGTGTCGATCATGATCGCCGCAGGCAGTGGCCGGCCCAGGCGCCGGCTCTGGTCGACCCAGGTTTCTACCTGTGACAGATCATTTAGGACCGGGATCAGGCC
>JANQMQ010000288.1 GCA_028279995.1 Candidatus Phaeomarinibacter sp.
ACCTGATCCATCAGGCCGAGCTCGGCAATGCGGCTGCGGACCTCCGCCTCGAAGTCGTCGCGTCCCTGGGCATCGCCCGCAATGACGAAGCGGGCGGGCAGCGTGGTCCTGGCGGCCGCCTCGACAAGCAGCAGCGGCCCCTTCCAGCGGGTGAGGCGGGCGGGCAACAGCACCAGCGGGCGGTTGTCACCGCTGACACCCCATTCTGCCTTGATCGCATCAACGCGCTTGTGATCGACCGTATCCGGATCAAATGTGTCCAGGTCAAAGCCGCGCGGGATGGGGTGGACACAGTCTACAGGCGTGCCATGGGCCATCATGATGCGGTCGGCGGTGTATTGCGAGTTCGCGATCACCGCTTCACCACGCGCCATCACCGAGTTGTAGAAGACCTTCCAGCGCGGCCGGTCATGCACCTTGCTGTGATAGGTGGTGACGAAGTGGCGTCCTTCCGCATGGGCGGCGGCCATGGCACTCCAGGCAGGCGCGCGGCTGCGCGCATGGACAATCGAAATGTCACGGGCGCGGATGATCCGGCGCAGTTTGCCGATGTTCTCAAGCATCACCATCGGGTTCTTGGAGGCTGCATCTATGTGAAAGACGGTGACGCCGGCTTTCATCAATTCGCTTTCAAGTCGTCCGCCATTTGTGGCGACGAAAGAGCGCCAGCCATTGGCCGCCACGGCGCTGGCGATCTCAACGCAGGAGCGTTCCGCGCCGCCTGCGTCAAGCTGAGGGATTACCTGCAGCACGCCGGGCTTGGTAGGCTCAGTGTTCCCGTTTTCCAAGAGCTCTTGTGCTCCCACTTTCGACCTAGAGATCAGGCCATATGACCCAATCAGATAGTGCAGTCCAGAACCTTACCCGCCCCGATGGGGAAACGCTCGCTTTTCAGGCGCGAGACGGCAAGGGCCCGGCGGTGGTCTGGTTCGGAGGCTTTAAGTCCGACATGACGGGCACAAAAGCAACTGCGCTCGATGACTGGGCCGCGGAGCGCGGCCAGGACTTCGTGCGGTTTGACTATTTCGGCCATGGGGCATCGTCCGGCGACTTCACCGACGGCACCATTGGCCGCTGGCTTGAGGACGGGCTGCATGTGCTGCGTGAGCTGACGCCCGGCCCCGTCGTGCTGGTCGGCTCCAGCATGGGCGGCTGGCTATCGCTGCTTGCGGCCAAAACCCTGAAGGAAGCGGGCGAAGAGGATCGCCTCAAGGGTATGGTGCTGATTGCGCCTGCGCCGGACTTTACGGAGAAACTGATGTGGGCCGGGTTCTCGGACGACATCCGCCGTCAGATCATGGAGGAGGGCCAGTACAACCAGCCATCCGACTATGACGACGAGCCTTACATCATCACCCAGCAGTTGATCGAGGAAGGGCGAAGTCACCTTATTCTCGACAAACCCATTCCAGTGGCTTGTCCCGTACGCATCCTGCAGGGCATGCGGGACGACGATGTGCCCTGGCAGCACGCCCTGATGCTTGTGGAAGCGCTGGAAGGCGATGATGTTGCCTACACCCTTGTGAAGGCTGGCGATCACCGCCTGTCTGAACCCGCCGACATCGCGCGCCTGCATCAGGCGCTGGATGAGGTCGTGTCAGACTAGCCTTTCCCTTCACCGGCCTCAGCCAGCGCATTGAGACCTTCGCGATAGGTGGGGTACTTGAGCGACACGCCGAGGTCATCCTTGATGCGGTCATTCTTCACCCGTTTGGATTCCGCGTAGAAACTGCGCCCCATGGGGCTCATCTCCACGTCCTCAAAGGGCACAAGCGGCGGTGGGTCCACGCCCAGCAGCTCCGCCGCATAGGCAACCACATCCTGCGGTGGGGCGGCTTCATCGTCACAGACATTGAAGGGCTGTGTCGGCAGACCACTGGTGGCCGCGGCAACAAGTATCTGCGCAATGTCATCCACGTGAATGCGCGAGAAGACCTGCCCCGGTTTGTCCACGCGGCGCGCCTTGCCCGTGCGCAGGCTCACCAGCTGGTTGCGCCCGGGTCCGTAGATGCCCGCCAGCCGGAACATGTGCAGTGGCACATCCAAGGCGGCGGCGAGGTCCTGCCAGTTCAGCTCCGCTGTCACGCGTTTCTTGCCGCGGTCCGTCGTCGGCAGTAGCATGCTCGTCTCGTTTACATAGCCGCCCTTGCGGTCGCCGTAGACGCCGGTGGTTGAGAGATAGCCGATCCACTCAAGGCCGGTGATGGCCTTGATGTCATCGCCGTGGGCATTCAGGACCGGGTCACCATCGTCTCCCGGCGGGACAGATGCGAGCAGATGGGTGGTCCCGGCCAATGCGCCTGCCGGGTTGCTCAGGGCTGTGTCCCCAAAGATGAAGGCCTCGATGCCGTCGGCTCTGAGCCTTTCTGCCTTGTCTTCGGTCCGACAGGTACCAGCGACCTGCCAGCCGCGCTGCTGCATCTGCTTGGCAAATGCCAGCGCGGAAAAACCAAGGCCGAAACAGAACAGGCGGGGCATGGAGGCGAGATTCCTTTTTGTTGCCAAGCGGGCGCCTTGAAAACGCCACGGGAGCGGGCGACGGTAACGCCCATGAGAGAAATGATAAATGCGGCAAAGCTGTTCTTTGCATGGGTTGGTCTGCTGATCCTCGGCGTCGTCGCGCTGATGGTTCTGGTCTTCCCCACGCTTGGTCACACGCAGGACCTTGATTCCGCTGCGCGCTATCGCGACTGCCTCCGGCTTGTGGAGGTGGACCCGGACCAGGCGTTTGACCGGGCAATGGAGTGGCGCACCAATGGAGGTGGCCCGGCCGCACGCCATTGCGAGGCGCTGGCGCTTGTGGAGCTTGAACTCTACG
>JANQMQ010000292.1 GCA_028279995.1 Candidatus Phaeomarinibacter sp.
CGACAAAACTCACAAGCCTGTTGTGCTGCTCGCCGGCGTTCCTGCCGTCGGGAAAACGGACCATGAGTGGGACCTTGATGCCGCTGTCATAGATGGCGCGTTTCATGCGCGGGAAGCCGTCGCCATGGTCGGTTGTCACCACCACGATCGTGTTTTCCGTAAGCCCGTCCGCTTCGAGATCGTCCAGAAGTTGAGCCAGCTTCTTTTCGGCGAAAGCGATGTTGTCGTATTGGCGGGCAACGTCTCTCCTGACAATCGGTGTGTCAGGAAGATAGGGTGGGACTTCGACTGTGGCAGGGTCCGTCAGGCGCTCCTTTCCCCATAGCACCCATAAATTCCGTAAGCGGATCAGATTGACCAGAGGTGTCATTGAAAACGCGTCCACGGGCCACAACGCGCTTTCATGCGTCTCAAGGACGTTCACCATTGCAAAAAACGGCTTGTCGTTCGGGCGGGCGCGCCAGGGGTGTTCTGCGTCCTGGTCGTCCCAGATCGTGAAAGGCTCGCCAAACTGGTAGTCGGTCTTGCCGTTGTTGCTGGTGTAGTATCCGGCGGCTCGCAGAAATTCCGGGAACGCTTTCATGTTTTCGGGCGGGACAGCCTCATACGCGATCGGGCCGCCAGATGGTACCAGCGAGGATGGCGACCGCGTCCGCATGTGCTGGGTGCCCAGGGTCTGTTGATGGACTCCGGTGATCAGGGATGAGCGGCTGGGCGCGCAGACGCCTGCGGTCGTAAATGTGTTGGCAAACTGGACGGATTGAGCGGCAAAGGCGTCCAGAACGGGCGTGGTCGCCACCGTATCGCCGAAGGCCCCGATGCGCGGGCCCATGTCCTCGAAGACAACGAACAGAAAGTTGGGCAGGTCTCCGACGTCCGGCGCTGAGGTTTGCGCTCTCAATTCCGGAGCTGACCCAAATGAAAACGCCAGAGATGCGAAGATGGTGCAAAGGGTTCGGGCTGGTCCATTCATCATCTGTGTCGTCCGTATTGCGAATCCAACTGATGCAGCAAAATACCGGGTAGGCGCCTTGCTTCAATGATCGGAGGGGTGGGTACGAGGGCGGCATGATCCAATTCCTCGCTATCCCTTCCGTCAGTGGTCGTCCCGACCGGGGTATGCGAGAGGGTTGCTTGTATCATCATAGATGATATTAGTTCGCATTATTAGTAATGATGCACCGGGTATCTGAATTTCAATGTCGCTTTCTCTTGCCATTGCCGGGCGGGAATTCCCCTGGTTTGACGACCAGCTCCTGGCGGATGAACTCAGGTCCCGATCTGTTTTAGTTGATCTTGTTGATTGGAAGTCTGCGGACTTCCGAGCAGAGCGGTATGACGCGGTTTATGTCAGCTCAACCTGGGACCTTCGTCAGGACCCGGATGGTTTTCTCAACTGGCTGGCAAACTGTGAGGCCGATGGCCGGGTGAGGCTGATCAATGATGCGCGTGTGTTGCGTGAAGGCGTGATCAAGTCTGTGTACCTCACGGCCATGGCCGAACACTTTGGCGAAGACGACAAACCGGAGGGGTCCATCACGCCTTCGCGGTTCTTCAGCCATGGTGGTGACGCGGCGCATCACACGCTTGCTGCCGCAGGCATCTCGTTGTCTGCCATTGTTGAGCAGCTTGACAGAAATGCGACCTGGCAGGGGAAGGATCTTGTCCTCAAGCCGATTGTCTCGGCCGATGGTCACGACACCTACGTCGTGGCGCGGTCCGGTGCCCCGTCTGCCGCGCGGCCCGAGCATGTTCTGGATATCGCACAGGCTGGCCGTGCCTTCGACGCCATTGTTCAGGCACCCGGCGGGTATGGGGCCATTCTTCAATGCTATCAGCATGGCATCGAAACAGGCGAATATTCGCTGGTTTTTCTGGGAAATGCCTTCAGTCATGCCATTCTCAAGCCGCCGGGTTTCAGGGCATCAGACACCTCGCAGCGGCGGCCGGTCAGTCGTGCGAACCTGCCGTCGGGAATGTTGGGCTTTGCGGAAGCGGTGATCGACTGGGCGACCGCACGTTATGGCGACACTGCCGTGACCCGGGCGCGCATTGATCTCATCAGTGGGGAGCGTGGTCCGGTTCTTTGTGAACTCGAATGTGTCGAGCCAAACACCAACTTGCGTTCACTTGATGAAGCCGCCCGCGCACCGACTGTCTCGGCCTATGCGGATGCACTTCAGGCCCGCATGGTGGAGCTTTGTCGCCACAACATGAGCCGTGAAGTCTTGGAACAGTTGGATTGAATGGTGCCGGCTGAGAGGCTCGAACTCCCGACCCCCTGATTACAAATCAGGTGCTCTACCAGCTGAGCTAAGCCGGCACATTATGTACCCGAAGGCGGCGACTCAAAGGCGGTAACCGCCTGAATCGCGCACGGTATAGCGTGCAAATCGGGCTCTGGCGAGGTGGAAATGCAAGAAATTCGGATCATTCAGCCCCATCCGCAGCCTATCCACGCTGGCGGCTGATCTCGTAGAGCGCCACGGCGGTAGCGTTTGAGACATTGAGCGAGGCGAACTCCGAGTCGCCGGGAATTTTTGCCAGCATGTCACAGCGCTCTGCCGTCAGGCGCCGAAGGCCGGTGCCTTCGGCGCCCATGACGATGGCGATCTTGCCGGTGAGGTCCATCTGGGCGAGCGACTTGTCGCCGGTGCCCTAATGTGGCCCAGGCCATCGCCGTCCT
>JANQMQ010000299.1 GCA_028279995.1 Candidatus Phaeomarinibacter sp.
CAGTCGATGCGGTGCTGGCCCGGGACGATGCAAATGGCCGCCCCTTCGGGTTTGCCCCCCATTCCGGCTTTCAGCGGGCTGCCGCCGGACGCACGCTGGTTGTGGTGGATGCTGGCGCGCCCCCCAGGCCGGCCACTGCCACACAGGCCCATGCCGGCTGCCTGAGTTTTGAGATGAGCGCCGGGCGGCACCGGCTGATCGTCAATTGCGGCCCGAGCCACATGCGCGCGCTCACCCCGCAGGCAGATCAATGGTCAGACGCGGCGCGCGCAACCGCCGCCCATTCCACCGTTACCGTGGATGACACATCTTCCGCACACATCCTGCAGGCACGCTGGCTGCGTAGAATCTTGGGGCCGCGTCTGGTTCTCGGACCAAAGCTGGTCGAAAGCCGCCGCACGGAGGAAGACCGCGGGGTCTGGCTCGAGATGCGCCATGACGGCTACATCCAGCGCTTCGGCCTGGAGCATGAACGCCGGGTCTACCTGTCCGCCGACGGGGACGATTTCCGCGGCGAGGACACCCTGTTCCGCCTGCGCCCGCCCGGTGCCAAATGGTGGGACCCGCTGCGCCTCTTCTCGGGCGGCGAGCGCGAAGAAGACTTTGCCGTCCGCTTCCATCTGCACCCCGATGTCCGGGTGTCCATGGCCCATGACGGCACCACCATTCTGGCGCTTCTGCCAAACGGCGATGGTTGGCAGTTCCGCGCCAGCGGCAATGCCGAGATGACCCTCGAGGAATCCATCTATATGGGCCAGCCCGGCCCGCCGCGCCGCACCCAGCAGATCGTGGTGAGCCATCACGTGTTCCGGGACGAAGCCCATGTGAAGTGGAGTTTTCGGCGGCTGACCACCAAAAATCTGGGGACTGCGGACGAAGCTGCCGCAAAGCCTGAGCAGACGGATGCCTTTGCCCCCGAAGAAGCCGAGCCGGCAGTGCCGCCTATCGGCGTGCCCGAGACAGCCAAACCTTCCGACGACGCATAGCGACCTTGCGTGGAGATGGAGGCTACAGGGCAGCCCATGGGCTTCATGCCGCCGCGCAAACGTGCTATCGCGCCCGCATCTGACATCGCTCCCGTCCTTTCAAAGGCTTGTCTTCCCATGACCGTACAACAGTCCCCGCTTCGCCCCGTCCGCCGCGCGCTCCTGTCCGTCTCGGACAAGACCGGGCTCATAGACTTCGGCACGGCCCTGGCAGAGCGCGGCGTCCAGCTGGTCTCCACGGGAGGGACCGCCAAGGCCCTGCGCGACGCAGGCCTCGAGGTGGCAGACGTCTCCGACATCACCCAGTTTCCGGAAATGATGGATGGCCGGGTCAAGACATTGCACCCCGGCGTGCACGGAGGCCTGCTCTATGTGCGCGGCAACGAGACCCATGAGGAAGCAGCCAACAAGCACAACATCATGCCCATCGACCTTTTGGCCGTGAACCTCTACCCGTTTGAAGAAACGATTTCCAAAGGCGCGGACTACGACACTTCAATCGAAAACATCGACATCGGCGGCCCGGCAATGATCCGTGCTGCCGCCAAGAACCATGACGGCGTGGCGGTGCTCGTGGATGCCAGCGACTATCAGGCTGTGCTTGCCGACATGGATGCCCACGACAACCAGACCAGCTTCAAGCTACGCCAGCGCCTCGCCGCCAAGGCCTACGCGCGCACCGCAGCTTATGATGCCGCCATCTCGAACTGGTTCGCCGAGGAACTCGAAGACGATGCCCCGGCCTATCGCGCCGTTGCCGGCACCCTGGCGCAGACCCTGCGCTACGGCGAGAACCCGCACCAGAACGCAGCCTTCTACACAACAGGCGACAACCGCCCCGGTGTCGCCACGGCAACCCAGCTGCAGGGCAAGGAACTGTCCTACAACAATCTGAACGACACTGACGCCGCCTTTGAGTGCGTGGCGGAATTCGGCACGGAACAACCTGCCGTCGCGATCATCAAGCACGCCAACCCCTGTGGTGTGGCGCTGGGCGGCTCGCTTGTGGAGGCCTATGAGAAGGCGCTGCGCTGTGACCCTGTCTCAGCCTTCGGCGGCATCATTGCCCTCAATGGCACTCTTGATGGGGCCACGGCTGAAAAGATCTCCGGCATCTTTACCGAGGTCATCATTGCACCGGACGCAGATGACGCGGCGCGCGAGATCATCGCGAAGAAAAAGAACCTCCGCCTGCTGATTACCGGCGGCCTGCCCGACCCGGAAGCCCGGGGCTTCACCGCCAAGACCGTTGCCGGCGGCATGCTGGTGCAGTCGCGTGACGCCGGCCGCGTCACACCCGCAGACCTCAAGGTGGTCACCAAGCGTGCGCCGTCCGAGCGGGAAATGAGTGATCTGCTCTTTGCCTTCCGTGTGGCCAAGCATGTGAAGTCCAACGCCATCATCTACGCCAAGGACAATGCCACGGTCGGCATCGGCGCCGGGCAGATGAGCCGCGTTGATTCAAGCCGCATTGCCGCCCGCAAATCCGAGGATGCTGCCAAGGAAGCAGGCCTGACCGAAGCGCTGGCCAAAGGTTCCGTTGTGGCGTCAGACGCCTTCTTCCCCTTTGCCGACGGTCTGTTGAGCGCGGCAGAGGCAGGAGCCACCGCTGTCATCCAGCCGGGCGGCTCGATCCGCGACGATGAAGTGATCGCCGCCGCGGACGAAGCCGGTCTTGCCATGGTGCTCACAGGTATGCGTCACTTCCGGCACTGATTGCCTCAGGAGTTACCCCCATGCTCGTCACCACCACCAATACCGTCGAAGGCCGCCGCATTGTCGAATACAAGGGCCTTGTGGCAGGCGAAGCCGTGACAGGCGCCAACGTCGTGCGTGATATCTTTGCCAACATCCGTGACTTCTTCGGCGGCAGGTCAGGTGCGTATGAAAAAGTCTTCCGCTCCAGCCGCGAGGCCGCCATTGAAGACATGATGCGCAACGCGCAGGCCGCAGGTGCCAATGCGGTCGTCGGTGCCAATGCGGTCGTCGGTGTCGACATCGACTACGAGGCTGTCGGCCGCTCGGGCTCCATTCTCATGGCAACGGCCTGCGGCACGGCAGTTGTGCTGGAATAGCCGCTAGGCGTGGATCGCCTCGGACCGCTCTTCTTTGACAAAGAACATCAACGCCAGACCGGCGACGAGAAACACCAGAACAATCGACAACCCGAGACGCTGATTGCCTGTGGCCTGGGTCACAATGCCGATGGTCAGCGGCGCGAGGAATGTCGTCGCCTTGCCCGCAAGGGCATAGAGCCCGAAGAACTCCGCCATCATCTCGCGCGGCGCCAAGCGCGCCAGCATTGTCCGGCTGGACGCCAGCGCCGGACCAACGCCGACACCGAACAGACAGGCCACCACAAGAAAGGCGATCTCGCCCGGGCTGGAGAACGGTGCCGCCCCCTCCGCCCTTGGCTCGACATCCATCACGAAGAACATTGTGTCGCGGTCAACCGATACCAACGCAAGGGTCGTCAGGATAACCAGCAGCAGCGCCGCAACGATTGTCCGCTTGCTGCCAAAGCGCGCGTCGATCACGCCGCCGAGAAATCCGCCAAGGCCCGAGAACAGCGTCACGATGATGCCGAAGACCGCCAGTTCCAGCGCCCCCCAGCCGAACAGCGCTCCAGCAATGATGCCCCCGAACATGAACACCGCAGCACAGCCGTCGTAGTAGAGCATCCGTGCGATCAGATAGAGAGCGATGTTGCGGAAGTGTTTGAGGCGCCGGAAGGTCTCTCCCAGTTGCCGCAAACCCTGTCGCGCAGCGGCCGTGCGGCCCAGACCGGTCTTTGGCTGGTCCGGTGTCAGAAGGAACAACGGCAACATGAAAACCAAGAACCACAGACCCGCCAGCGGGCCAACGATGCGCTCGTCTTCATAGGCATCCCGGTCGAGCCCAAGCAGCGGCACATCGGGAATGAACGAGGCCTCGATATTGCCGGGCAGCTGGAACGCAAACAGCACCAGCGCCAGAACAAAGATACCCGCCACCTGCGCGATTCCGAAGCCGACGCCCGACAGCAGCGCCATCCGCCGTTCAGTGGCGATGTTGGGCAGCATGGCGTTGGCGAAGGTGATGACGAACTCCGCCGAGATGGACGCCAGGATCACTAGCACCATGATCGGCAGAAGGGCGCCGCCCGGCTCCGCGATCCACAGCCCGGTGCAGGAAGCGGCCACCCCGATTAGGAAAACGCCAATAAAGGGTTTGCGCGGGCCCGCAGCATCCGCCATGGCGCCCAGAACGGGGGAGAGCAACGCAATCGCGACACCCGCAATGGCTTGCGTATAGCCCCAATAGGCCTGGCCGTCGGCGGCATCTCCCTGAAAGAAGACATTGGCGAAATAGTTGGCGAACAGGAAAATGGTAATGAGCGAGAAGTAGGGCTGGTTCGCCCACTCATACATCAGCCACCCGACCTGACCGGTTGTGTGGTTGTCCGGTTCTCCTCGAGGGGCAGCGGCAAGATGCGTCTCCTCCTCACCGCGTGGCCAGCCTTCACTCATCCGTATACGGTCCTTCTAGCCATGATCATCCGGCGCGCGCTCGGACCGGGTTTCCCGAACGAACACCATGACCGCCAGCCCCGCAATGAGGAGCAGCAGGATCGAACCGAAGCCGGCGCGCTGACTGTCAAACATGTCCGTCGAGATGCCAACGAGGATCGGCGCCACGAATGCCGTCGCCGTGCCGGACAGGGCGTAGAGCCCGAAGAACTCGGTCATCATCTGCGCCGGCGCGATGCGCGCCAGCATGGTACGCGAATTGGCATAGGCCGCCGTAATGAAGATCGCGATGATGATCACCACGCACAGATACATGAGTTCCGGCAGTGTCTTGAAGAACGGCAGCGACCATATGGGGCCGGTCACTTCATAGGGCTGGAAGAACAGTTCATTGGGGGTGATGGAGACGGCAAGCAGCAGACCGATGGTCGTGCCGCCGATGGATGTCATGATCGCGACCTTGGACCCGAACGTATCGTCCAGCCAGCCGCCGATGAGCCCGCCGAGCACGGCGAAGACAGAAAGAATGATGCCGTAGACCAGCATGTCCAGCGGTCCCCACCCGAAGACACCGGCTGCATAGACACCACCGAAGATGAGAACAGCCGTCTTGCCGTCATTGTAGAGCATGCGCGCGCCCAGATAGGTGGCGACATTGCGGTAGTGCTTGAGGCGCATGATCGTCTGCACCACACGCGCTACACCTTTGCGCATGGCCTCCATGGCCCCGATGGTGTTCTTCGCGGCATCCGGCGTGAACAGGAACAGGGGCAGCGAAAAGGCCGCGAGCCAGAGACCGGCAACCGGGCCCGAGATGCGGCTGTCCTGATGCAGTGACTGATCAAGACCAAGAAGAGGCGTATCCGGAACAAAGCCCCACGGCACATTTCCAGGCAGGGTGAAGAACACCAGCATGAAGATGAGAATGAGGAGCCCACCGAGATTGCCCAGCGCCAGCCCCAACCCGGAGAGGAACCCGATGCGTGAATGCGGCGCAATGGAGGGCAGCATGGAGTTGTGGAACACGGCGGAGAATTCATACGCGATGGTGATCGTCACTATGCAGAGCGTCACGCCCCAGATGCCGATACCGCCATCCCCGGGCAACGCAAACCACAGGGCAATCATGGCAGGGACCATGATCAGCGTGAAAGCAATGATCCATGGCTTGCGGGTGCCGCCGAGGTCTGCAATGGCCCCGAGAAACGGCGCGAGGATGGCAATCGCCGCCCCGGCAAAACCGTTTATGTACCCCCAGATGGCCTGACCCTGTACCGGGTCGCCCACCACATGGTTGGAGAAGTAGGGCGCAAACACATAGATGGTGATCAGAAGAACGTAAGGATTGCGGGCCCACTCGAAGATCGCCCAGGAAATCTGCCCGCGCCTGTCGGCGGGAACGCCGCCGTCTGCTGCCTGCGTATCCGGCCCCGGCTCATCAATGCCCGCAGGCGTGGATGGTGTAACGGGAACTTCCGTGATGTCCTGTGACAAGCGTGTGCCCTCCCCCGGCGCAAATGGCCCGGATACGCCGGACACTCATCTTCTTGTTTTGACGTCAGTCCGAGATCGCTTCTTCACGGCGTTCGGTGACCCCGAGCAACAGCATAAAGCCAACCACGAGAAAGACCACAATGACAGCAAGGCCGGCCCGCTGGCTGGCATAGGTTGCAGTGGCCCAGGCAATGGCGAACGGCGCGAGAAACGCCGTGGCCTTGCCGGAAAGCGCATAGAGCCCGAAGAACTCTGTCATCATGCTCGGCGGTGCCATACGGGCCATCAGGGTGCGGCTGGCAGCCTGGGCGGGGCCGCCGGACATGCCGATCAGAATGCCGAACACGAGATAGATCTGTTCACCGACGCTGGAGAACGGGGCAGCGCCCGGTTGCGGCGGCTCAACAGGAATCGTGAAGAAGATGGTATCCGTTCCGATACTCGCTGACCCGATCGTCGCAACAATCAGCCCGAGGACGGAAATCTGGATGGTGCGCTTGGACCCGATCCGGTCATCCAGCCAGCCGCCGAGAAATGCACCAGCCGCCGCGAAGATCGACAGGATGATCCCGAAGAGACCGAGCGTCATGATTTCCCAGCCGAAGATGCCCGCCGCATAGATGCCGCCAAAAGCAAAGATGGCCGACAGTCCGTCAAAATACAGCATCCGCGACAGCAGATAGAGAGCGATGTTGCGGTAGCGGTTGAGGTGGCCGAGCGTCCGACCAAGCTGCTTCAGGCCCTTGGAGACTGCCGCTCCCGGTCGTACGCCGGTCGCAGGCGCATCCGGTGTGAACAGGAAAAGCGGGATGATGAAGAGGGCAAACCAGATGGCCGTCATCGGCCCGGCAAACCGGTCCGCTTCAGACTGGGCAGGATCAAGACCGAACAGCGGCGGCGCACCCAGCATAGTGAGGCCGGTCTCCCTGTCTGCCGCCAGAAAGAACAGCATCAGGACAAGCGCCAGAAGGCCGCCTACATACCCGATGCCCCATCCCGCGCCCGACAATGTGCCCATGCGCGCCGACGACACAAGCGACGGCAGCATGGCGTTGTTGAACACCACCGCGAATTCCATGGCCACCGCGGCCGCCGCCGCCGCCACCATGATCGGCAGCGGGTTGATGGCTCCTTCCCCCGGCATGGCGAACCACAGGCAGGCAACCGCCAGACAGAAGGCAAGCGTGCAGACAAGAAGCCACGGCTTGCGTCGGCCGGTCTGGTCGGCGATAGACCCGAGGATGGGGGACATCACAGCGATGATCAGTCCCGCATAACCCAGCGTCTCCCCCCACAGCACCTGCCCCTGCGTCGGATCGCCGACATAGGTGGCGGCGAAGTAGGGCGCGAAAATGAAAGTGGTGATGAGCGTGTAGTAGGGCTGGTTGGCCCAGTCGAACATGGCCCAGGACAACTGGCCACGGCGCGATGCTACCGGTCCTCCGATCGCATTGGTGACCGGACCCGCATCGGCGTCTGTTTGAACACTCATACTTTCCCCCTGACCCTGAAGGGGACTCTAGCAGTCGTGTGTGACGGATACACCCTGTCGCGGGACGGATGTCCCTTGCATTCCGTCCACCAGCACGCCCAGCGAGCGCAGCGCCTGTGCCTTCCAGTCACTCATGTCCACCAGACGCGAGACATCATGCTGGCGCAGGCTGACATAGCCATGAAGGATCGCCCACGTCTGGACGGCAGCATCCTGCTTCTGCTTGCGTGTCGCGGTTGGCGGTAGCAGTGCCGCCACATGCCGGGCCATGGTGGTGAAGGCAGTGGCCCCCACATGCTCCGCATCCGGCGAGGGAACGAACCCCGGATCGCGCTCCCCGAAAATCAGCCGGTAGTGGGCCGCATGATTTTCCGCCATGTCGAGATACTGCGCGGATGCCTGCATGATGGTGTCCCGCCCGGACAGCGATGTATCGGCCACCGTCATGCTGTCAATGACAAGCTCAAAACCCTCGATGTACAGCGCGTCCAGAATGCCCTGCTTGCCCTGGAAATGGCTGTAGATGCCGATGGTGGAGATGCCGGCTCTGGCGGCAATGGCCCGGACACTGAGGGATTTCACACCGCCTTCCAGAAACAGCTCTGATGCCGCAGCCAGAATATTGGCCTTTGCTTCCTCAGAATTCTGGGAGGAAGCCTCAGCTTTTTGGGCTCTTTTGACGGCCATTGGGGGGTGGCTTCCGGTTTTCAGGAGATTGCGCTTGACACGCCATAACACTGTTATTAGTTGTCTTGCCAGAACATAACACTGTTATGTCAAAGATCAAACCGAAAACCCCTCCGGCTAGAGGGCACCCGCATGCGGGACGCGGGTCAACCAAGAGGAAGTGACGTCATGACTGAGGTTCTGGAGACGGATTATCTGATCGTTGGCGCCGGCGCCATGGGTATGGCGTTTGTGGATACCCTGCTGAGCGAAACCGATGCGCGCATTCTGATCGTTGATGGCCACGCCAAGCCCGGCGGCCACTGGAATGATGCCTATCCCTTCGTGACCCTGCACCAGCCCGCTTCTTTCTACGGTGTGGCCTCCCGCGAACTCTCCAACGGCCAAAAGGACGAGGCCGGACTGAACAAGGGCCTGTGCGACCTGTCGTCGGGTGCTGACATCAACTCCTACTTCGACCAGGTCATGCGCCACACCTTCCTGCCCAGTGGCCGTGTGCAGTACTTCCCAATGAGCCACTACAATGGTGACTTCGACAGCACGCACACCTTCCACTCCCTCACCAGCGGCAAGCAATATGAGGTGAAGGTGGCGAGGAAGACCGTCAACGCGACCTTCCTCAAAAACTCCGTACCCTCCACCCATACGCCCAACTTTGAGGTGGATGACGGCGTCACCTTCATGCCGCTGAACGATTTGCCAAAGATCAACAACGCCCCTGACGGGTACGTGGTGATCGGCGGCGGCAAGACAGGCATTGATGCCTGTCTCTGGCTGCTGGAGACCGGCGTTGAGCCCGACAAGATCTGCTGGATCAAGTCCCGTGACGCATGGCTCCTGGACCGCAGCAACACCCAGCCAACGCCGGAATTCTTCGAAGCCACCGTTGGCACGCAGGCGGCACAGATGGAAGCCATCGCCGGCGCGAAAAGTCTTGAAGACATGTTCGACCGTCTGGAAGCATGCGGCTACTTCGTGCGGCTGGACAAGGCTGTCAAGCCAACCATGTTCCACGGCGCGACCATCAGCCCGCTGGAACTCGAAGCCCTGCGCAGCATCAAGAACGTCGTCCGCATGGGACATGTGCAGAAGATCAGTACGACTGAAATCGCTCTGGAACAGGGCACGATTCCCACAACGCCCGGCACGGTGCATGTGGACTGTTCGGCAACAGCGGTCACCAACAAGGAGACAACCCCTGTCTTCAACGGCGACCTCATTACGCCGCAATTCGTGCGGTCCTATCAGCCCCTGTTCAGTGCGTCCCTGATCGCCCATGTGGAAGCGACCTATGGCGATGAAGATGAAACCAGGAAGAACCAGATTTGTGGCGTCGTGCCGCTTCCCGATGGCCGGGAGGACTTCGTGCGCTTTACCTTTGCAGCCATGATGAACCAGTACACATGGTCGCAGGAGCCCGGCCTTGGAGACTGGCTGCAGGCCAACCGTCTGGATGGTTTCTCGAAGATGATCTCAAGCGTCTCACCGGACGACCAAGACCGCATGGCCATCCTCAACCGAGTCCGCAAGGCGGCTGTTCCCGCCGTCACCAAACTCGGCGAGTTCCTTTCGGAAATCGAGAAAAAGGCAGCTGCCTAGCCGCCGGATCATCATCTTTAAGGCCGGCCCCGGACACCCTTGCCGTCGCGTCACAGGCGGGATTCCCGCAGATCTGGTCGCTTGCGCTCGCATTTGGCAGCGCAGGCGGGTAGGTTTGCAGGCAATCCCGCGCATGTGCTGCGCGATACAAGAACAGCGTATCCACAAAGAGGCCGCCTCATGAGCATCCAACAGCCATCCGATCTGCGTAACGACTGGACCCGTGACGAGGTCACCGACCTGTTCGCCATGCCGTTCAATGATCTGCTGTTTGCCGCCCAGACCGCCCACCGGCGCTATTTCGATCCCAACGAAGTGCAGCAGTCCGAGCTGCTGTCCATCAAGACCGGCGGCTGCCCGGAAGACTGCGGCTACTGCTCCCAGTCGGCAAAGTTCGAAACCGGTCTCAAGGCCTCCAAGCTGATGGAAGTCGAGAAGGTGCTGGCCGGAGCCCGCAAGGCCAAGGAGCGCGGTGCCACCCGCTACTG